>DATHRQ010000327.1:0-2648 GCA_035465095.1 Anaerolineales bacterium
CCTCCTCGCGGCTGGGGAAAAGCAAAGCGTCGGCGATGCGATAGAAATCTGCGATGACCGCATCCGGCATAAACTCGGACGTCACCTCGGCAAGGAAGTGGACGGTTTTCTGCAAATTCAATTCATCGCGCATGGTCAATAGTTTTTTTTTGTACGCCTTGTTCTTTGGATTGTGCGGTCCCTCGGGTCCCGTGACGAGAAGCATCGCATTTGGAAAATACTTCTTAACTTCAGCCATGACATGCAGGGCAAGCTCGATATTCTTACGAGTTGTCAACCGCACTGGTAATAAAAATAAGGGATCGGCATCCAATAAATTTAATTGCCCGATCAATTCGGTACTTTGTGGTTCGAATTTAAAGAACGTACTGATATCCACCCCGTTGGGAATGACCTTGATGGTCTCTGCGGGGATGTTGAATAAGGCGGCCAATTCCTGGCGGCGTAATTCCGAAACGACGACCTGCGTAACCCCCTTCCAGTTTGTTTTCAATAGATTCCACGGATAACCATCGTGCAGGTCAGCGCGATAACGCGGCGTCGTCCACGCCAGATCGTGATGCCACAAAATCAAATATGGGAATTCAGGTTTGTCATATTCATCCTGTAATACAGCCGTTAATGCCAGGTTCTTATGCAGCGATGCGACATTATGCGCGATCAATACTTCACATTCCTTCAACGCTGGAAGCAAATCCTTCTTTATCTCGTCACGCAAATTGTCAAAAGCCGTCGTATATTCACCAACATCCAGCAGCCCTTTAACTTCCATGATCTCGGGGTGGCGCGAATCCAACCGCGGCAGAACTCGCACATTGATCCGTTCATCAAAGCGCTCACCGCGCCCGGCAAGGATCGTCACTTCGTGGCCTGCGTTTGCCATCAGGCGTGCATGATGGGCCAATACGCTTTCCACGCCTCCGACAATGGGCGGGGATGAGTAATGCAGCAACGCGATTTTCATTCAGCTTCTCCAAGACAATCGGCGAGGAGCAGGCTCAGCCTCTTTTCAAGCATGGTGAATGAATAATAGCGCTGTGCCAATTCAAAGTTGTGCTCAGACTCTTCCTCGGTCACATCTGGATTGTTCAGCACGTAGCGCGTTTCCTCCAACGTCCTTTCACTTATAAATCCATCGAACTCGACCACTGTGAATCCCTTGGGTTTGATATCCGCCTCATAGATCGAATAGTTGTTTACCACGATCGGTCGTTTGTAATAGATCGCTTCGAGAAAGGCGTTGCCAAAGCCTTCGATGAAGGATGGATAGGTAACCAGGTCTGCCTGTGGATAGACATCACCCAGGGTGTAGATCTTCCTGCCTTCAGGGGTTTCGCCTCTTTTTTCGCCGACGATTGCCGACTCGAAATTGACCTTGACATCCAGGAATGCTGCAAACTCACGGACGCGCTGTTCATAGTCGGTTCCTTCATCGCCGGCAGCATGCGAGATGACCAGTTCGGCGGGGATGCCCAGGCGGCGCGTCAACTCGATGGCATGCTCGATGCCTTTGCGTTGAATGATGCGCGTCGGCTGAAGAATAAGTTTTTGATCAGGGGCAACTCCAAGGTCTGCACGAAGCGTGCGTGTGTAACCGTCCTGCGGCGGAGGGGGAGAGTCAAAGTCCATCACGTTGGGGATGACCATGGCAGCGATCCCCTTCCGCGAAGCGAGCTGCTGTTCCTGTACCGAATTGATGACCACATGCCGGATGGATGGATGTTTGGGTGGAAAAGCGGAATCGAGATAATCGTGAACACTGTTATTCATGAAGCGCTGGCGCTCCCAGTGAAAGTCGTGATGATGGGCGATGATGGGGTAGCCTGTCTCGGCGATGAATTCCGTGATCGCAAGCCCGAGCGGGATGTTGAGCGGGATGGTGCTGGCATTCTCGATAATGAGCGCTTCGAGTTCGTATTTGTGAACGAATTTATAAATTTCCTCCTTGATGTAAAAGCGCAGTTCGTGAATACGCTGCGTCACATAGGAAGGACGGATGAATACGGAAAAGAAGTCCTTGGTGAGTTCCTCGATCTCAGGATGGCGTTTTCGTCCCTGATGCAGTTTTCCCCATGTGCTTTGGTAGGCGACGCGGTTGATGGCGTGGATGTCGGGGTGTTTATAAAAAACCTCTGGCACGACATAACTGACCTCCTCGGGGCGGTCGCATTCACCGGCAAAATAAAAACACATGTGCCCCATGCGTTCGATCACCTCTGCCCACTTGGATGTTTCGAGTGAGACGCCGTCGGTACCTGCAAAGCGTGTGGAAATGAATCCTATCCGTCGAGAAGGTGTCATATCTGGTCTCCTTGGTGCGATAAAATTCCCCTAATCTTGTTACAGTAAAATGATGTTATGACGCAAACGTTTTATACCACACTACTTGAAGGGATTTACGGGGGGGAAGCTGCTGCACAGATTGAGCCGCGCCTTCATCATTTGATTGAACGATATCGTGATGAAATCCCAAAACCTGACGATGAATCGCTGAGTGAACGAGATTCGCTGTTGATCACCTATGGCGACCAGGTGCAGGAAAAAGATAAGACGCATCTGCAAACACTGACTGAATTCTGCGAAACGTATTTGCGGGAGGTTGTCAGCGGCGTTCACATATTGCCGTTTTACCCCTGGTCATCTGACGA
>DATHRQ010000328.1:0-5071 GCA_035465095.1 Anaerolineales bacterium
GGGTTATACGCCTCACGCCTGATCGCTTCGGTTGCCAACCGGGTCGGCGAATCATTGGGCGATAAGTTCGATGTCACAGGCTGGGACGATGCCGCGGATATGATATTGGAGGCGGCTGGCGAAGCGCTTGAGAAACGCCGCGAACGACTTGTCGGCGAAAAGGGACAGATCGCGAACGATATCCATAACCTGATGCCAGACGAATGGAATGACACCAGCAAACTCAAAATGCTCATTACGCTGTCGCAGGGTTCACGTACTGCCTTCGACCAAAAGACCCACCGCCAGGTAAAACAGGTCTTTAACCGCTTCAGTTACATCTTCCTGATGGCACAATTGCTTGACGATCAGGAAGCGGACGAATTGACAGATTCAGTTTTGAGCCACCTTGAGGAAGCAGAGCAGGCGCTCATCTTCGCCATTGGACAGGGTGAGTTCAACCGCCTTGCCTCGAATGCTGAACGTCTCGGCGATTTCGGCAAGGCAGCCAAAAGAGCGTTCGGGGAGGAACGGCTGGACGAACCTGTAGCAAACCTCGGTGAGTCAGACCGGGATGCCCTGGTCGAATCATTGGGGAGCTATGTGCTGAACGAGGTCCGCAGACAGTTACTGCTGGGTGCAACGTCCGAACTATGGGTTGAATATCTCACGCGCATCGAAGCCCTGCGGGTTTCGATAGGGCTGGAGGCTTACGCTCAGCGCGACCCGCTGGTACAATACAAAGCAAAGGCATCCGAAATGTTTGCTCAGTTGGTGGAAGACATACAAAGTCTGGTGGTCAGCCGCGCATTCGCTCTGCAAAGAAGGCCCGTCGAGATCACTCCCATTGAAACAGTCGATCAACCGGACCAGCCGAAGGCTCAGTTGCAAACCACAAGCAGGAAAAGCAAGGGTAAGAAAAGAAGAAGACGCCGAAGGAAGTGATAATTGGTCGTATGACAGAACGGGTCACTGCTTCACTCAACACATACCGCGCACTGCCAAAGGTGGAACTGCACCGCCATTTGGAAGGCTCGTTGCGGCTCGACACCATGGTCGAGATCGCAAAGCAGCATGGAATCGTCGTACCCGATGACGTGCTGCGGCTGAGTACGCTGGTGCAGGTGCAGGATGAAGAAAAATTCACCTTTCAGAACTTCCTATCAAAATTCAATACCCTGCGCCAATTCTATCGTTCGCCGGACGCGATCCACCGGATTACCCGTGAGGCGATCGAAGACGCCGCAAAAGATAACGTAAAGTATATGGAGCTGCGATTCACGCCGGTCGCTTTGAGCCGTGCCGAGCGCTTTCCCTTGCATGACGTGGTTGATTGGGTCATAGAGAGTACCCGAAAAGCAGCAGAAGAGTACAATGTCAATGTAAAGTTGATCGCTTCGGTCAACCGCCACGAGAGCGCACAACTGGCGGAACAGGTTGCCTGGCTGGCGGCAGACCACGTGGAGAACGGCCTGGTCGCGCTCGACCTGGCGGGCAATGAAGCGGAATTCCCGTCTGAACCGTTCTACGGAATATTCAAGGAAGCCAAACAATCGGGATTGCATGTGACGATCCATGCGGGCGAATGGGGGCCCGCCGGGCACATCAAGGAAGCCATCGAGGAACTCGGTGCCGAACGGATCGGTCACGGCGTGCGCGTGCTTGAAGATGAAGACATCATCGCCCTCGCCAGAGAACGCAATACCGCCTTTGAAGTCTGTATTACCAGCAACCATCAATCCGGCGTTGTCGAATCACTCGATACGCATCCCATGGTAAAAATGCTGGAAAACGGCCTAAACATCACCATCAACACCGATGACCCGAGCATTTCACGCATTACATTAAGTCATGAGTATTACACGGCCTGCGAAGACCTTCAAATGCCGCAGCCCATTATGAAGAAACGTATCGTCGCCGCGGCACAGGCTGGCTTTTTGCCAGAGGATGAAAAACAAAAACTGGTTTCAAAACTCATGAGCGATCTAAAAATATAAACAGCACCACACGGCAAGGATAGAAAAGGCGCTCCTTTATGTCTTTCGCAAGTCTGTGGTGGCTTCATCCTGCATCGTCCCCTCTCCCAGTGGGAGAAGTGCTCGAAGGTGGGGTGAGTGCATAATCACAAAAGGAGTACCCAATGAAAGATTTTTTTAACGCACGTGACACATTAAAAGTTGGGGACAAGGAATACACCTTCTACCGTCTTGACGCATTGGAAAAAGCGGGTCTGACTCAACTCAACCGGCTTCCCTTCTCGATCCGCATCGTGCTCGAAGCGGCTCTCCGCCAATGCAACGACGACGAAATCACCCAGGCTGACGTCAGGAACATCGCCGCATGGACAGCAGAGGGCGACCGCCCGGGCATCCCCTTCCTCCCGGCTCGCGTTGTCATGCAGGATTTTACCGGTGTGCCGGCGATCGTCGATCTGGCAGCTATGCGCTCGGCAGTTGCCAGGCTGGGCGGCGACCCGAAGAAGATCAATCCGCTGGTGCCCGTGGACCTGGTCATCGATCACTCCATTCAGGTCGATTTCTTTGCCACAGCCGACGCGCTCAACCGCAACACCGAGATGGAATTCCTGCGCAACAAGGAACGATATGAATTCCTCAAATGGGGGCAAAAAGCCTTCAAAAACTTCCGCGTCGTCCCGCCAATGACAGGTATCGTACATCAGGTCAACCTTGAATATCTTGCCAACGTGGTGATGACCAAACAGGATGGTGACACTACGCTCGCCTTTCCCGATACGCTCGTCGGAACCGACTCTCACACGACTATGATCAACGGTTTGGGTGTGGTGGGCTGGGGCGTGGGAGGCATCGAGGCCGAGGCGGTCATGCTCGGCCAGCCCATGGATATGCTCCTGCCCGATGTGGTGGGCTTCAAACTTTTTGGAAAACTTCGCAACGGCGTTACCGCAACCGATCTCGTACTCACCGTCACACAAATGCTGCGTGCGAAGGGTGTCGTTAGCAAGTTCGTCGAGTTCTTTGGTGAAGGTCTGGCCAGCATGTCTCTGACCGACCGGGCCACGATCGCCAACATGGCTCCTGAATACGGCGCGACGATGGGGTATTTCCCTGTGGATGCAGAAACGATCCGCTACATGAAATTAACGGCCCGTCCACAGGAAGTGATCGACCGCACAGAAGCATACATGCGCGCCCAGGGTCTCTTCCACGAACCCGGCACACCCGAACCTGAATACACAGATACGCTCGAATTGGATCTGGCGTCTGTTGTGCCCTCACTGGCAGGACCCAAACGTCCACAGGACCGCGTGCCGATGGCTGAGTTGAAAGAGACATTCAAGAAGGTCCTGACAGCCCCGGTCAAGGATCAGGGATTTGAACTTGACCCCGAAGCCGTGAATACAGAAGTGACCTTTGGCACGAACGGCGGTTCGATGAAGATGAAACACGGCGCGATCGTCATTGCGGCCATCACGTCCTGTACGAACACCTCGAACCCATCTGTAATGATCGGCGCCGGTCTGCTTGCCAAAAAGGCACTCGAAAAGGGGTTGGATGTCAAACCATATGTCAAAACTTCGCTTGCGCCGGGCTCCCGGGT
Source organism: Anaerolineales bacterium (assembly GCA_035465095.1). Taxonomy (GTDB): domain Bacteria; phylum Chloroflexota; class Anaerolineae; order Anaerolineales; family Villigracilaceae; genus Defluviilinea. The sequence continues at coordinate 3,559 of DATHRQ010000328.1, forward strand.
TGTCACTGAATACCTTAAACAAGCCGATCTGATCGATCCGCTCACGCAACTCGGATTCAACGTTGTCGGTTATGGATGCACAACCTGTATCGGCAATTCGGGTCCGCTACCTGGAGAGGTGGCAAAGGCGGTTACGGGCAGTGATCTCGTCACAGCGGCAGTCCTTTCAGGAAACCGAAACTTTGAAGGCAGGATTCATCCGCTGGTGAAAGCCAACTTTCTCGCATCGCCTCCGTTGGTCGTTGCCTATGCCCTGGCAGGGACGGTCGACATCGATCTCGATAACGAACCGCTTGGTGAGGGAACGGATGGGCCTGTCTATCTCAGGGACATTTGGCCCTCACAACAAGAGATCGCCGAAACGATCGTATCGAGTGTGGATGTAAAAATGTTCGAGGAAAAATATGCCAGCGTATTTGAAGGCTCCGATTCGTGGAAGGATATCGAGGTCACTGGCGGAGACATATACGAATGGGATGAAAAATCCACCTACATACACCACCCGCCCTACTTCCAGCACCTTTCGCTGGAGGTCGACGCGGTAGAGGACATCAAGTCTGCGCGTGTGCTGGGTATGTTCAGAGATTCGATCACAACCGATCACATATCCCCGGCCGGCAACATTGCTACAAACAGCCCGGCTGGAAGATATTTACAGGAGCAGGATGTGGCTCCGCAATACTTCAACTCCTACGGTTCCCGCCGCGGTAACGACCGTGTGATGGCACGGGGTACATTTGCAAACATCCGCCTGAAGAATCTGCTCGTCGAACCCAAGGAAGGCAACTGGACGAAATATCATCCCAGCGGTGAAGTCATGTCCTTCTTCGACGCGGCAATGAAATACAAGGCGGAAGATGTGCCTGTGATCATTATTGCGGGTGAGGAGTATGGCACCGGTTCCAGCCGCGATTGGGCTGCAAAAGGACCGCTTCTGCAAGGCGTAAAAGCCGTGATCGCGGAATCATTCGAACGCATTCATCGCTCGAACCTGGTTGGCATGGGCATCCTGCCCCTGACATTCAATCACGGACAGGATGCCGAAATACTCGGGTTAAAGGGAGACGAGATATTCGACATCGAAGGTCTGCAGGATGACCTGTCACCAAAATGTGAGCTGGACGTCAAGGCCACCAGGCCTGACGGCTCGGTCGTCCAGTTCAAGGTGACTGCCCAACTCAACACCGATGTGGAAGTGAATTACTATCGCAACGGCGGCATTCTTCATACGGTGCTGCGCAATTTGGTGAAGTAACCAGCACAGCTTTTTGAAAAGTGACGGTCAGCTTCAAACTGACCTTCACTTTTTATTTTTCCGCGAACCCTTCCTAAGGCTGCCTGCTTTCAGTACGCCGATCAGGATCACCATCGAAAAGTTGACGGGGCAGAAATCAGAGATATGCGGAGACGGGGTTGGGGTTGAGACAAAAGTTGAGGCTGGAGCCGGGCTCGGCGTACTATTTGGCAAAGCCGTGGGCGAGCCAGTGGGCAAGGGACTGGCTGGGCTTGTTGG
>DATHRQ010000329.1:0-2977 GCA_035465095.1 Anaerolineales bacterium
CGGAAATGAACACGCCCCCTACTTCTCGACATTACTATCCTCCAAATCTGGATTGCAGATCGTGGTGGATAACCGCGAAGAACGCATTACAGAACGGCCTCCAACGGCAGGCACGGTATTGTCGGCATATGACGGCGCCACCCTCTACGAACGAGCCGTGAGCGGATTCGGAAAAACCGACGTTGAAAAGGCGGCCAATGATCTCGTGCAGGGCATGCAGTTCGAGAACTATACCGCACCCAACGGCTCGGAACAGCGCGGCGAGTTTGTGACACCCATGCAGATCGACCCAATGGAATTATCTGCGCAGGAGAAACTGGACAGATGCCGCGAATTACACAAACGCGTCAAGGACCGCGATCAACGCATCGTCAACGTGCGTGTGATCTATTTGGAAGGCAACGAATACTCCGTGTTTGCAAGCCGCAGCGCGGACCTCGCCCAGCGCGTCCAACGCGTCGTCCTGTATCTGCTCGTCGTTGTAGCGGGCTCAGATGGGCAGGTACGCTATGATCTGGAAACAAAATCAGGCACTGCGGGATGGGAAGTTCTGGATTTCAGTGAAGAAGAACTGGAAGCCCTAGTCAAAAGTTCGATCGCATTGATCAGCGCTGAACGGATCGAACCGGGTGAATATCAGATCATCACCTCGCCCGGCGTCAGCGGTACGATCTGCCACGAATCGTTCGGGCACGGGGTCGAGACCGACATGTTCCTCAAGGAACGGGCCAAAGCCGCCCACTTCATCGACAAGACCGTCGGTTCATCATTGGTCAACATTTTTGACGACCCCAGCAGGGCTGGCAGTTACGGCTCGTACTTCTTCGACGACGAAGGCGCCATCTCATCACCAACCCAGATCGTGGAGAACGGCGTTTTTCGGCGCGGCATCACAGATCTATATTCTGCGAACGCTTTGGGAATTCCACGCTCAGCGAATGGCCGCCGGCAGGATTACAGCCGCAAGACCTATGCACGCATGAGCAACACGTACTTTGGCCCCGGCGACTCGAATTTGGAGGATATGATCGCGCAGGTCGATCACGGCATCTATTTGAACAAGTGGTCATCCGGCATGGAAGACCCGCAGGGCTGGGGCATACAGGTTACCTGCCGTTTTGGCCATGAGATAAAAAATGGCAAGATCACAGACCGCGTGTTCGCTCCCATTGGCATCTCTGGATATGTACCGCATGTTCTGCAAAGTATCACTGCCGTCAGCAATGAGTTTGAACTCGACGCCGGCTCATGTGGCAAAGGTCATAAGGAAACCGTACCTGTATCATCTGGCGGGCCGCATCTATTAATGAGAGCGAGGTTGGGATAATGCTGACCAAAATCATGGACACCTTGAACGCACGCAAGGATATTTCCGCCTGGACGGTACGGTACATTACTTCACATGGAGCACAGGTATATGCCGTGCCCGGGCAGATCGAGTCTCAGCGCACCGTTGGGAGTGAAAGGTACAAGATCGATGTCCTCTGCAACACCAAGGGAGTGGATGGGTCGCCCGCCGTCGGCAGTGGAGACGTTACAATCCTGCCCAACGATGACATAGACAGCGCAATCGACCAGGCCGCGCTGGTCGCCAGCCTGGTTGCCAACCCGCTTCATTCCATCCCCGGGCCTGCAGATTTGCCCGATGTGCCTCTCATTGACGACGAGATAAAGAACGACGTGGACTCTGCCACAAAGAAGTTAATGGATGACATCCGCGCGACGGCGTCCAAAAATAACAACGTCCGCCTGACCGCAGCAGAGTGTTTTGGCGATATTCACACCACACGCCTGGTCAACAGCAAGGGCATCGATGCTGAGCAGGAATCGACACACACTTCGATCGAACTCGTATTACAGGCAAAAAGGGACGATAGGGAAACCGAGTTCTTTGTTGAAAAGGGCCGGCGGCGCATCTCGGATATTGACCCAACCACCGAGCTCGAACACCAGTCGAAATACACGCTCGATCTATTGGAAGCCAAAGCGCCGCCAAACCGACAGGGTGCAGTCGTTTTACGAAACGATGTGCTGGGAAACTTCATGGCAGGAACCCCATTGGCTGGCAGCGTACTGCAATTCTTAAGCGCTGCCTCGTCCAAATATGCAAAGATCACAGCCTGGGAGATTGGTGAGTCGGTGTTCAAGGACGAAGTGAAGGGAGACCCGCTCACGGTCTGGGCCAATCGTCTGATTCCATACGGCACCACATCCAATCGTTTCGACAGTGAGGGGCTGCCAGCCCAGCGCGTTGAGTTGATCAGGGACAATAAATTGGTTACCTTTCATGCAGGCCAGCGCTACGCTGAATATCTGGAAATTCCCGCAACAGGCGCGTTTGGCGGTGTAGAACTGCCTGCCGGTAAAACAGAGGCGGCCACCCTGCTCGAGGAACCGCATATTGAGATCATTCAATTCTCATGGTTCAACCCCGACCCGATAACCGGCGATTTTGCCACCGAGATCCGTCTTGGGTATGTGGTCGAGAACGGCGTCCGTACTCCCTTCAAAGGCGGACAACTGATCGGAAATTACATGCAGGCATTGGCGGATGTTCGTTGGAGCGCCGAAACAGGCTTCTTTGGGCATTATCTGGGTCCGCACACTGCACGTTTCAATAATTTGAAAGTTTCTGGCGAGGATTAATAAAAAATTAACCGCCAACAAAAAGGATTTCCCGGTTCGTTTCATGGGAAATCTTTTTTGCTATTGGAGGCGACCCGCGTCATCTATATGGACTGCGCAAACACAGAAAGAAATCAGGTTTTGCCTGTCGTTTTACTCCTTCAGCAGTTCGTCTTTCCCTGACTCTTCCGCCTCTTCAGGCTTGGCAAGCGGATGCATCTCCAGGATCGAGTTCAAGCCGAAGTGCTGCAGAAATTCCGGTGAAGTGGAGTAGAGTATCGGGCGACCCGGCCCATCTGCGCGGCCTGTTTCAAGGATCAGGCCCTTGTTCAACAGACTCTTGAGCATACTG
>DATHRQ010000330.1:0-2912 GCA_035465095.1 Anaerolineales bacterium
AGGGGTGATCAAGAGGCTGCGGCAAGACAGATCATTTGATTGAAAATCGTTTATACGCAACTCATGAACAGATCGATTCTCGGATTAATAAGCGGCTTGATCGCAGCCTCCATTTGGGGAGGCATGTATGTCGTCAGTAAGGTGGTGTTGGATGTGATACCGCCTTTTATGCTGCTGTCTCTGCGTTTGATCCTGGGGGCTGCCGTGCTTGGGGGATTTGTTTTGTTTCAAAGAAAATCCAAATTAACGAAACAACAATTTCGCGCCAGTTTTCTTGTCGGCTTCGTTGGGTATGGCGTATCCCTGGCATTTCAATTTATCGGCACAAAACTGTCCACAGCGTCGAATGGAGCACTGGTTACCTCAGCCACGCCTGCCTTTGTCCTTCTGTTTGCACCCTTTTTATTGGGTGAAAGATCGACCGTGCGCCGTATTGTTGCGTTGATCATTTCTTCGCTGGGAGTGCTGGCTGTCATCGATCCTCGCACAGCCGACCTGTCCTCCTCCTTGTTTGTTGGAAACCTGAGCCTGCTCGCCGCCGCGCTGACGTGGGCGTTGTATTCCGTTCTCGTAAGAAAAATATCACTTTCTGCCGATCTGTTGACATCCAGCACGGTCATGTTGATGGCAGGGATCCCGTCCAGCGTCCTGTTTGGATATTTTGAATTTATGAACCAGGGAGTGGGGGAGATAAATGCGGGTATTATTGCCGGGGTCCTGTTCCTTGGCATCATCTCTACAGCGCTTGCGATGTTCCTTTGGAATTATGCTTTTGCGATATTGCCCGCTGCAACGGCCTCGCTGACATTCTTTGCCCAGCCAGTTGTGGGGACCTTATTGGGCTGGTTCTTTCTGGGGGAGGAAATATCGTTCTTGTTCATCGTGGGCGGCGCGCTTATAGGGATCGGGCTGATCATTTCAAATCTCGAGGAATCTTAAAATTTATATAAATTGTTGACAAAGCAGGCAAAAAAATGCTACACTACTAACACGTGTTAGTAGAAAGGCTATTATGCGACGGAAACGTGTCACAAGTCAGGACGTGGCAGAGAAGGTTGGAGTTTCCCGCACAACCGTTTCTCTCGTCTTGAATGATGTAAAGGGGATTCAAATCAGTGATGTAACGCGTCAGAGGGTATTAAGTGCTGTCAAGGAGTTGGGTTACATACCGAATGCGGCTGCTCAGGCATTGGTCAGCCGTCGAACGAAAGCTATAGGACTGGTGCTTACACGTGCCCAACATCACATTGCCACGGATGCCTTCCTGCCAAAAATTATAAGCGGTCTACTCTCCACGGCAAAAAAGCAGAACATCCGAATACTAATCGATTGGGTGGAAACGGATCATCAGGATTCGGCTTACTTCGAACTGGCACAGGCCGATCGAATCGATGGAATGATCCTCTCCACGCCTCGTTTGAATGACACTGCGCTCAGGGCATTGGAGAGAGTGGATATACCAACGGTATTAATGGGCAATGTAACCGACCTGGATCTGCCTTTTGTAGATGTGGACAACATCAGAGCTGCAAAAAACGCTACTGCATATCTGGTTGGGTTGGGGCATAGGGAGATTGCGTGCATATCAAGTGCTCCATGGGAATACACAGCCACTCCTGAACGAATTGGCGGATATAAAAATGCATTATCTCGCCACGATATTTCGGTAAATGAAGAACTGATCCGCTATGCAGATTTTGACCCGCAGAGCGGCTATGAATGTATGAATTCACTCCTGCGCTCTGGCGAATCGTTCACAGCCGTATTCATAGCAAGTGATAATGTAGCCATTGGCGCAAAGGCTGCATTGAGAGAAGCGAATCTCCACATTCCAGAGGATATTTCGATCATAGGATTCGATGATATCCCATGGGCGCAGTATTCCGATCCGCCGCTCACAACTGTTCGATTGCCTGCGGAATCTTTGGCCCAAAGCGCCTGCACCCTGCTTCTTGATCTGATCAACAATAGAGATGATCTCTTGCAAGATCAGCTCATTTTGGATACTGAACTTATTATTCGCAAATCATGCAGGGCGTTATAAAAGCATCCGGTAAACTGTACTTTGAAAGGAGGTGGTTTTCAAAAATCATTGAACTATGCGATTGATGTCGAGTAAACAAAAGAAAATTCATGTAAGAAAGAGGAGAAAATGAAAACACATCGTTTCAAATTCACATTATTGAGTCTGATGGTGATCGGATCAATAATTCTCGCAGCCTGTGGTGGCACTACGGCAACGGAAGAGCCGGCCATGACCGATGAACCGGTCATGAGTGATATTGACTGCGCCGGAGCCCAGGAGGGCGATGAGATCAGCATGCTCTATCAGTGGGCAGGTGTGGAGGAAACCGCCCTTAATCAAGTGCTGCAACCATTGCTCGATGCCTGCGGACTTGTCCTGCGCCCCGAATCCACGCGTGACCAGGCCCTTCTGGATACACGTGTTCAGGCTGGGAACCCGCCGGATGTCGCTTTCTGGCAGGTGTCCCAATTGGTTCAATACCAGGATCAGTTGCAGCCCATGGATGCACTCGGTGCTAACCGGGATAATTATGGCGAATTTTTCCTGGATCCCGTGACCATTGACGGTGCGTGGCTGGGTTTGCCGATCAAAGCAGATGTGAAGTCGATTATCTGGTACAGTCCGGCAAATTTCGATGCGTTGGGTTACAGCGTACCAACCACTTGGGAGGAACTGGACGCTCTGGTCGAACAGATGGCGGCTGATGGAAACGTTCCCTGGAGTATGGGATTCGGTTCGGGAGATGCCACCGGTTGGACTGGCACCGACTTCATTCAGGATATTATGCTGGTGCAACAGGGACCCGACTATGTGCTGGGGCTCATCGATGGCAGTGTGTCCTATGATGATGCGGGTGTCAAGCAGGCTTACGAAACCTACGGAAAAT
>DATHRQ010000331.1:0-10874 GCA_035465095.1 Anaerolineales bacterium
TGGTATCTGCCGGCAAATTTCTTTCTTTCAGCGGGCGTTGTTTTGATCGGTGTCGGTGTCAGGGTGGAGGTGTTGAAGTAGACCTCCAGCGCCCAACTGACGATATTGGAGGTGATCATATTGCCATCATCGCTGTTGGAGAGGACTGCCAGCGCAAAATCGCGGTCGGGGATGAAGAATAGATATGCCCGCTGCCCGTTCGTCGCGCCCCCGTGACCGTAGATCGTGATGTTGCGAATATGTTTTATGAACCACGTGATGCCCATTTCGCCCTTTCCATAGGCATCGACCTGAGGAAGGCGCATCGCGCGCAGGTTTTTCGCGGTGATGACCTTTTTACTGCCCTTGCCCATATGGAAACGGGCATACTTGAGAAGATCCTTGACGGTGGTGATCAATCCGCCCACGCCGTTGCCGGCGCGCCCAATAGCCCAGGGCAGGGCGATCTGAACCTTGTTGTCGACTTTTTGGTGCCCTACGGCAACACGGTGTGTGAGCAAAATATCATCAGGATAAAAGAAGGACATGTTCAATTCAAGCGGGTCGAACAACATTTCCTGCGCTGCTTGTTCGTAGCTCATGTTTGTCACCACTTCGATGATGCGTGCCGCGACGTTGAAGCCGACATTGTTATACGACCACAGGGTCCGGAACGGGTGCGCCTGCTCGAGTTTGGATATGTCGTTGACCATTTTGGCCAGCGCGTCACCGCCGTTTCCGAAATCGTTGAAGTAATCGCCGACCCAGCCGCCCATATGGGTCAACAGGTCGCGTACGGTGGCTTCCTTTTGCGCTTTTTTGCTGCGCAGTTTGAAGTCCTTGATGTATCGGCGCACGGGAGCGTCCAGGTCCACTTTGCCCTGCTGCATCAACTGCATCAGCATTGTGCCGGTCACTGTTTTGGTGATCGACCCGGCTTGGAAGAGCGTATCTGCCGTTACGGGTTGGGGGTTGCGGACGTTTGTCATCCCGAACCCCATGCTGTATTCGCGTCCCTTGTTCCATACACCGATTGACACACCCGGTACCTTATAACGCTTCATTTGCTTTAGGATGCGTTCGCATAATTCGCGGAATTTTGGGTTCGTGATGTGAGTAAGGGATGCGGGCATGTTTTTTCCTGTCTTTGGAATTACGTGGATTGAATGGACGGAACGGGCATAAATACGGAGGCTTGGATCAGTCGCTACTCACCGGTACCCTCCATCCATGTTTCCTGATATTCTGGCTTCTCGAATTCAAGCGCGTCCTTTGTCAGATTCAGCGGATAGAATGTATCGACCATGACCGCCAACTCCTCGGTCTTTTCTGCACCGATGCTGGCTTCGGTCATGCCGGGCTGCGGACCGTGCGGCAGTCCGTATGGATGCAGCGAAATATCGGCGCGGTCGATGCCCTTGCGCGACATGAAGTTGCCTTCCGCATAATAGATCACTTCGTCTGAGTTGACGTTCGAGTGGTTGTATGGCGCTGGGATGGCGTCGGGATGATAGTCGAACAGGCGCGGTACAAAGGAACACACGACAAAGTTGCGCGCTTCAAATGTTTGGTGTACCGGCGGCGGTTGGTGGACGCGCCCTGTGATCGGTTCATAGTCCTCGATGTTGAATATCCAGGGATAAAGATACCCATCCCAACCGACAACGTCGAATGGGTGGTAATCGAGGATGTGCTTGCTTAGCCTGTCCCGCACTTTCACGCGCACTTCGAACTCACCGCGCTCGGTATGTGTTTCGAGTTCTTCCGGCACGCGAATGTCGCGCTCACAGTATGGCGCGTGCTCGAGCAGTTGACCGAATGCATTTCGATAACGCTTTGGCGGTGCGATCTGCGACGGGTTCTCGATCGTAAAGAAACGCGCTTCGTCGCCGTCGATGTGCATCTGCCAGGTCGTGCCAAACGGAATGACGATGTAATCGCCCGTTCTAAACTTTAGGTTGCCAAACTGCGATTTCAACACGCCGCTGCCTTCATGCACCCACCAGGTTTCATAAGCTTGCGCGTTGCGATAGAAATAGTCCATGTTTTTGCTGGGGCGCGCCACACCCAGGATGACATCCTTGTTCGCAAGTAGTGAAATGCGCGATGAAACAGCGTCAGTTCCCAGGGGCGCGTCGATGGTGGCAAAGGCGCGATGACGGATCGGGCCGAAGTCAACAGTTTCGGGCAGTCGTGACCCGAGGTCTTCCGTGTGTTTCACACGCGGCGGAAGGAAGTTGTGATACAGAATGGATTGCAGGGACGAGAATCCCTCCAGCCCCATCAATTCCTCACGGTACAACTCGCCGTTCGGTTTTCTGAACTGCGTGTGCCGTTTATGGGGAATCTCTCCAAGTTTATGGTAAAAAGGCATAACTGCTCCTTTCAGTTTTCCAGTGCGTTTTTTACTTCGCGATAGAGTTCGTTGATCTCAACATACATGGTGCGGTTCGGGTTGTCGGGTGCGCCGTAGTCCTTCAGCCACACGATCTCTCCGTTTGCGTCAACCAGCACAAATGTGTGACTTGGCTCGCCGTTCGCCATGGCATATTTCATTACATCATATTCAGCGGTGACCTGCCCGTTTGCATCGACCAGCATGGGAACGGTTATTCCAAGTTGCTGTGCGGCGGGCGCCTGCTCGCTTGCGGGGTCACGTGCAATGCTTACGATCTCGACACCCATGGCTTCAAATTCATCTGAGTTTTGCAGGTCCACGACCTGTTCCATGCAGGGTGGTCAACCAACCGCCATATGGAAGAATAACAAAACATTCTTCCCTTCATAATCGCTGAGCGAGACATCGCCGCCAAACGAATTGGGCAGGGTGAAATCCGGTGCAGGTGATGTGTCGGTTGACTGCACCGCACCTCCGCAGGCGCTCAACAAGGCTGCCAGTAGAACAACGAATAGGCTTACTCTTTTCATGTCTTCTTCTTTCCGATTGTGTTTCTCAGTATACCGATTTGTTCGATCTCCAGTTCGACCACATCGCCCTCGTTTAACCACGGACCCTGATTCTTGGTCAATTCATACAGGCAACCGGTGCCAACTGTGCCTGAGGCAATGACCTCGCCCGGATGCAGCATTACCGATTGTGAGACGCGGGCAATGATCTCGCCGAACGACCAGTAAATATCCGTAAGGTTGCCTCTGGATAATTCCCTGCCATTGACCCTGGCGATCATCTCGAGATCGTATACGCCCGGGCGGTCTGTGGCCTTATCGGCCAGCGACTCGTGCGTGGCTATGACCGGCCCGTAGGAAGAGGCAAAGTCCTTCGATTTGGCTGGTCCCAAATTCACCCGCATTTCCTGGACCTGTAAATCGCGCGCCGACCAATCGTTCATGATGGTGAAGCCGAAGATGTGGTCCGGGACTTCCTCCGGGGTGAGGTTGGTGCCGGGCTTGGCGATCACTGCCGCGATTTCCAACTCAAAATCGATTGCGCTGGTGTAGGATGGATATGGGATCTCATCCTCGTGGCCAAAATCATTTGTGGGGTTCGAGAAGTAAAAGACAGGAAACTTGTACCAGTTTTCCGGTACGTCCTGCCCGCGGTTGCGGTTGGCAGTTTTGACATGGGTTTCAAAGGCATAGGCATCCCGTAATGTTTTGGGGTGAATAGGCGAAAGAAATTTCACCTCATCGACGGAAAGCGAATCCTTCGAAGCCTTCTCCGCGGCTTTTTCGGCGCCCACCTCCATGACGGCGTACATATCTGCAAAGGGCAGGGTGTAGACCTGGTCGTCGATGACCAAGGCCGGCTGGGTCGTATCCTTGTGCGTGCTGATCGTGGCAAATTTCATTACAGGTTCCCTCGACGTTCCTGTTCGAGTTCGATCGATTCGAACAGGGCTTTGAAGTTGCCCACGCCAAAACCTTGTGCGCCGTGCCGCTGGATGACCTCGATGAACATGGTCGGGCGGTCCTGGATCGGCCGCGTGAAGATCTGTAACAGATATCCTTCATCGTCACGGTCAACAAGGATGCCTAGTTCGTGGATGGTCTTCATATCCTCTTTGATGGAGCCAACCCGATCCGGCAGCATTTCATAATAGGTATCGGGCACGCGCAGGAATTCGACGCCGCGCCTGCGAAGTTCGTCAACCGTTTTCAGAATGTCGCCGGTGATGATGGCGAGATGCTGTGCGCCGGGTGACAGATAGTAATCGAGATATTCCTCGATCTGACTCTTGCGGCGCCCCTCGGCCGGTTCGTTGATCGGGAATTTAACGCGTCCGTTGCCGTTCGCCATGACCTTGGACATCAGCGCCGAATACTCGGTGGAAATATCCTTGTCGTCAAAATGAAGTAGCTGGCGAAAGCCCATTACCTGATGGTAAAAGTTCACCCAGTGATTCATCTTGCCGAGCTGCACGTTGCCGACAATGTGATCGATGGCCGCCAGACCTGTCGATTCGGTTTCGTACTCGATCGGTTTATATGTGGGCGCGAAGACACCCTTGTAATCATCGCGGTCGACAAAAACATGCAGGGTTTCGCCGTATGTGTAGATGGCAGAAGTACGAAAGATGCCGTGATCGTCCTTTTCTTCGCGCGGAGTCCACGCCGACTTGCCCCCGCGGGAGGTGGTCTCTTTCCAGGCGTTTTCCACGTCGTCGACACCCAGTGCGATGACCTTGACGCCATCGCCATGCACCATGTGATGTGACGCGAGCGGACTGGACGGGCTGTAGGCTGCAGAAACAACCAACCGCGCATGCCCCGATTCAAGAACGTAGGAAGCAAAGTCGCGGTTGCCGGTTTCGAGCCCTGAATAGGCAACGGGTTTAAAGCCGAAAGCCTTCCACCAATAATACATGGCGTGCTTGGCGTTGCCGACATAGAAGTGAATGTGATCCACAGATTTGATTTGAAGAAATTCCGCCTCTTCGGTCATTGGGCGGGACGTGTCTTTGGGTTTTGCAGTTGTAGCCATTCTGCCTCCTTCAAGGGGTTATAAAATGATTTTACGACAAAGCATGTCCCAATGCAAATAAAAAGCCCTGAAGGTTCAGGGCTTCCCTTGTTTTCGGTCTACTTTCGGCTTTATTTCATGACATCGCCGGCGAACATTTTCCAAACGGGATAGGTGTGCTTGTCCCAGGTATTGTGCATGGCTTCAAAGGCCTTATCTGGTTCCCAGCCCAACCTCAGGATGCGATACATGGTGATAAATGCGCTGGCCCGAAAATTGGCCACGCAATGTACGTGGATTTTCTTTTCAGAATTGGCATCCATGACGTCCATAAAAGACTTCAAGCCGTCTTCCAGGGTGTTCCAATTGACAGGGATATCGATATACTGCATCCCCAAAGATGCAGCAAGTTGAGTCTCGTTGGGGATGGCATTTGGCACATGGTGGGGAGCCAGGTTTATCACCAGTTCCACGCCTGCCTCAGCAATCGCCTTCAATTGTCGGATTGTTGGCATATCGCTGCTGGATAGCTGCTGGGAAAGGCGTTGGTAATGGTAAATTTCTGTAAGCATGAGTCCGCTCCGTCTGTTCAATCAATATTAAAATAGTTGCTCCAGGTTTATATATGACAACCGCCCGGAGGTCGGGCGGTTGTCGGGCGCGAGTAGTTTGTTGGTCGACCCCTTTGTGTCATTCACACTACCCGCATTTTGCCCATATCCCCCACGTTGAACTTCAAATTATGGGCAGAAGGTTTCATCCAGGCCATCGACCGAGGCCAGGAAGGAACCCAAATCACCGACAGAGGGCCCTTCAGTCAGGCCAGCCTCGTACAGCGCACGAGCAACATTTCCCAGACCCGAGCGGGGCGTGGACTGCTCGGAAGAATGCTGGCCCAGGTCATGGAAGGTGGATGCCCGCTGGGAGGTCACTTTGCCCCAGCACTTGTGATTTTCCGCGGGGGCGGCGAGAGCCGGAGTAGCCATTACGGCAATCAAAAGAAGCATGCTGACGATAAGGGTCAAACGACGTGAATTTTTATTCTTGAACATGGTAAATCTCCTTATAAGTTTGAAAATTGAATGAGTGGACGAAAAGCAGTAGCCAGTGCTTCTCTGCACTCGACGATACTGATCGGAAAGACAATTGGCTTTGGCCTCCTTTCTGTATAAATAGCTTGTATCTATCTATACGGGGGAGGGCGGGTTTTGCATTCATCGACTTTCCAGTAAGCACTATGGCCATCGATTAAATAATTTGAGTCTCTGTTGCTGGCAAGTCCCCCGTCAGCGGGCATTGATCGATTTACTTGACGCGGACAACCTTTCCCTTTGTCATTGATTGTAAATCTGATGTTTTTAGCTCAAAGATCGCCTTGGGCGTTCCGGCGGCCGCCCAGATGGTTTCGTATTGCAGAAAATCTTCATCAAGATACGTCTCCATCTGTTGGACGTGCCCTACGGGCGGCACGCCTCCGATCGCGAAGCCGGTAACTGCTCTTACAAAATCGGCATCCGCCTTCCCGATTTTTTCTCCTGCATACTCGCGGATGCGTTTCTCGTCCACCCGGTTGGCGCCGCTGGTTAGCACCAAGATCGGTTTGCCCGATTTCTTTCCCTTGAAGATCAACGATTTTACGATCTGACCCAGTTCGCAGCCGGCCCGTTCTGCCGCTTCCAGTGCCGTCCGTGTGGATTCAGTGTGTTCGATCACCGTATAGTCGTAACCAAGCGAGTTGAGCAGGTCCTGTATCTTTTGCGCGGAAAAGGAGAGTTGTTTCATGCCTCAATTATAGCGATTATCCGCGTTGAAATGGAAATTATTTGCTTTTGCGCTTGTACTTGATCTCCCATAAGACACGCCAGGTCTTGCCGCGATCATCTGAGCGCTCCCAGCTCCAATCGAACTTGTCTGTTTCGATGTTTTGCCAAACCATGCGCTGTTGACAGGCTTCGCCTTTCACGATCGCATCGCGGACAAGGATCATTTTTCCGTCCTGGAATTTGCCTGTGAAATCGAGATCGGTACCGTTGTTCTCGACCCAGGTCTGGCACCACAGCCCACGCTCGCGTTCGTAGGAGGAAACACTCAGGCCCTGCAGATTGGGTGACGAGAAGTTCTCCTGGATGATCCTGTCGTTCATAATGCGCAGCACGTGATTGGTGGCCTTGCCGTCCTCGCCCCACGTCAAATCCCATTCGCCAAGCCAGAAGTCAAATTGTTTTTCGGGTTGTTCGCTCATTCAATGCCTCCACGGAGTTGTACTGTCATATAATCTATCATATTGATCTCTTATTTACGCCATACCCTGGAACTATTTTTGGAGAGTTATGTCGAACAAACATCGAAAAATTTATCAAACGGATGCAGATCGATATGAAGCGCTGGTTTCCCGAGAAGACCATCAGGGCAATATCATGCGCGCGTTGGAGGAGATCGTTGATCCCAGTGGATTGGATGTGTTTGACCTCGGCGCTGGAACGGGGCGCCTAACGCTGATGCTTGCGCCGCGCGTTAAGTCGATTCGGGCGTTCGATATTTCGGCGGAGATGCTACGTGTTTGCCGCGAGCGGCTGCTTGCCAGCGGATTGTCCAACTGGGATGTGGATGTGGCCGATCATCGTCAGCTGCCAGTGGATGACCATTCTGTTGACCTGGTTGTCTCTGGCTGGAGCGTAGCCTATCTATACTCCTGGCATCCGGATACGTGGCAGAATGAATTGGAAAAATGGCTGGGCGAAATGAAACGCGTATTAAGGCGCGGCAGTTTCATCGTCCTGTTTGAATCGTTGGGCACGGGGAATGAAATGCCCATTGAATTGGATCATCTTACCGGATATTATCGCTGGCTCGACGAATCAGGCTTCCAAAAGAAATGGATTCGTACTGATTACAAGTTTGCGTCCGTTGAGGAAACTGAGGAGTTATCCCGCTTTTTCTTTGGCGATGAATTAGGGGATACTGTGAAGAAAAGCAAATGGACCCTCCTTCCAGAATGTACAGGGGTGTGGTGGTTAAGTATGTAAATTATGCTTGTTTCTTGAATCCATTCATCGCGGCTCTGATCAATCCATAAAGTAAAAGCAGGATAGTTGGCAGTAAGAGCAACCACTTCAGGAAGGTAAACACGGATGAGACCCAGGCCAGCAGCGGCGGCGTGGACGGGAATATGGATAACATGCTTACTATACTCAGGTTTTCCAGCAGGTCGAATAACCACATCCCGATGGGGAGCACATTAAATTTGTGCATGGAGCTGTCACCTGGGAAGCCGCGGCGAAAGAGCCAGGTGATCGCGAGGGAAAAGAACAGCGTGTAGACAATGGGATAGATAATATCGCCGGTTAGTTCGAATGTGCGGTAGGAGGCGCGCCCAGCCTCTCCGTACGATTCGATCATTGAATAGACTTTATCTGGCGTATAAAAAAACAACAGATCAATTGGTCCAGTCCCACCTGAGGAGGCTTTAATATTGGACTGCATGTCGGGCAGGATCACAGCGTTGAAAATGATTTGCCCTGCCAGAAATAAGAGCACCAGCCAGCCGTTCGCATATTTTTTCAAGGTGTTGGATAGATTTGTCACCATACATTCTCCTTGGGAGTTGAAATACGTTCTGCTATACTCAACACCAAAATTATGTTGGAGTTGTATCATGGCGTGGATCAAAGTCATCAAGGAAGAGGAAGCGCAGGGGGAACTTAAGCGGGTCTATGACACAATGATCGAACCCTGGGGCGGCGTGGATAATATCATGAAGATCCACAGCCTCAACGTGCCATCATTGAAAGCGCATAACCTGATCTACGGGACGCTGATGCGCGGCCGCTCCGATCTATCGCGTGAGCAGCGCGAGATCATCGCCGTGGTGGCTTCAGTTGCGAACCATTGTGTTTATTGAATTGAACATCACGGACGGGGTCTCCGTCGTCTCACGAAAGATGCCGAATTGGTTCGTCAGTTGAAAATCGATTTCCGTCAGGCTGAGCTTTCACCTTCCGACCACGCCATGTGCGAGTATGTCGAGAAGCTGACTCTCAAGCCGTGGGAGATGGTCGAAGCAGATGTCATTGCGCTGCGTGAAGCGGGTTTTTCTGACGCTGCGATCCTGGATATCAATCAGGTTACCGGATATTACGCGTATGTCAATCGTCTGGCGGACGGGCTGGGGGTCGAGTTGGAGGAATTCTGGAGGACGCTGGATGAAGAAGCTGATATTTGATTACCGAATAAACGCCTCTTTTTGATTTGCAAGCGTGTCCTCGATCCGTTCCTTATGCCGCCCAAGCATCTCCAGCCCTTCGACCTCTTCCTTTGTGAAATAGCCAAAATCAGACGTTTCGTCGCTCAAGCTCAGATTGCCGCCTGTGACTTCGGCTTCAAAATGTAATGCAACGATCTGGAATTTATCCGTCTCGGAATAGACAGTCAATTGATCGGGGTGACTGTATACTCCGACGAATCGCTTCACCCTTACCCTCCAGCCTGTTTCCTCGAAAACCTCCCTCACGCACGCCTCAGCCGCGGATTCTCCCGACTCTATCCCGCCAGACGGCAGGCACCATTGACCGTTGTCCTGTCGTTGGGTGAGCAGGATGCGGCCACTCTTGTCAAGAATCGCAGCCGAACAGCCGAGACGAATCCTGCCTTGTGCGCCGATACGGTCGCCGTAGATGATTTTGGTCATGAGGGTTGCCTTCCTTATTAATAGGAATCCTATAAGATGCTATACTAATTTTGCATAAATTGTAAAGTATTGAATGAATGCAACAGATAGTCCAATCCGTATAAATAAGTGAGAGAATAAACTTGCGTTTACAGGAAAACACAGCCTCCGGACAACCCAGCGATGAAGTTCTGGCAATTCAGGTTGCCCGAGGTGATTCTGCCGCACTTGAGACTTTATATGACCGCCACGCGCCCACCGTCCTTGCCATTGCGTTGCGGGTGCTTGGAGAACGTGCCGCGGCAGAGGATATTTTACAGGAGACTTTTTGGCGCTTGTGGAAAAGTGCAGGCACCTACCAATCCCAACGCGGCTCATTTACAGGTTGGTTGTTCAGGATTGCACGCAACCTTGCCATCGATGTATATCGCCGCAGAAATGTGCGTCCGCAAACGTTGGAAAATTTGGGCGCCGAAGAATCTGTTTTCGAAAACATACCTGACCCGGATAACGATGTGGCTGATCAAGCCCAATCTGGCCTTCGGAATCAGCAGGTCCGCGATGCATTGAGTTCTCTGCCCCGCGAGCAAAGACAGGTGATTGAACTGGCTTATTATTATGGAATGACACGTCAGGAGATTTCTGAAGCAACCGGAGAGGCACTCGGAACCATTCACACCCGTGCCCGGCTTGGGTTGAAAAAATTGCGTGTTGAGTTTGAAAGAGAAGAATTCGAAGGATAAGAATGGATAAGCAGATCGAAGAATTACTCCCGTTTTATGCTCTTGATGCGTTGACCGATGAGGAACGTGAAGTGGTCGAAGCCTATCTGGTCGAACATCCTGAAGCACGTCAACAGATCGAGAAAATGACTCAGGCGGTTTCTACGATACCGTCCACGTTGGCGCCTGTAGCGCCGCAGCCTGATACGAAGTCTGCGCTTATGGCGCGCGTCGGCTCGGATCTACGCACGCATTCCCAGGCTCAGGAACGGCCCTTCCGCAGTATGAACCGATTTGAATCCTTGTTCAAGACTTTTAGCCTGGCTGGAGCGGCACTGGCGCTCATCTGGGTTATCGTGTTAAATATCCAAATCGTACGTTTGCAGGATGAATTAACCACACTTGGAAATGCCCTGATTGCGCAGTCGCAATCATTGGAACAGATCAACCAGCAATTGGCACAGGTGCCGCCCTCCTCTGTAGTTACGATTTCCCTGAGTGGAACAGATGCCCGCCCTCAGGCGCAGGGAGAGTTGATTGCCGACCCGAACAGCCAATCTGCCGTTTTGATCGTTGGCGGGCTGGA
>DATHRQ010000332.1:0-6084 GCA_035465095.1 Anaerolineales bacterium
CTGCCCATGCCGTTGGGGCTGTGGGCATCGGATGCGATGGTGGCCGTCTCACCCACCTACGCCGATGAAATTCTGCATGAAGAATTTGGCTGCGGTTTGCAGGAGTTCTTTAGAAACCGAACCGACTCGCTGTACGGGATATTGAACGGGTTGGACACCGCTTCGTTCAACCCGCAAACTGATCCTTTCATCTCGAAACAATTCAACGCCGACGATCTGTCCGCGCGCCGGCAAAATAAAGCTGCCCTGCAGGAAAAACTGGGGTTGCCCGTCTTGCCCGAAACGCCCCTGTTCGGCATTGTCTCACGTATGGATCAGGCGAAAGGCATAGACATCGCCCTCAAGGGCATGATGATGCTGCGTAAACAGAAATGGCAGTTGGCCATCCTTGGGGCAGGGGATGTAGCACTGGAAGCTACAGCCAAAAAATTACAAGAGAAACTGCCAGACCGCGTCCGCGTGGAAACACGTTACGATGCGAAACTTGCGCGGCAGATCTACGCCGGGGCCGATGTTTTTCTGATGCCTTCGCGGTATGAGCCGTGCGGTATTTCGCAAATGATCGCAATGCGCTACGGTTGTATTCCGCTCGTTCGTGCTGTCGGCGGCCTGCACGACACTGTCACCGACAGCGAAACAGGCTTTGTCTTTGTAGACCACAAGGTCAAAACGTTTAACGACACGGTTCGCCGGGCACTAAAGCTGTATCCCGATCGTTCGCGTTGGATGGAGATGCAAAAAGCGGGAATGGAGCAGGATTTTTCATGGACAAAGTCTGCCCAAAAATATCTTGATCTTTACAGAAAGATCATCGAGAGTACGAGCTCTCCAGCTGCAGGACAGACATACCCGACGCGTCCGACATCTACTGCTCGAACCATAAAAGAAGAACCAGAGACGGGGAATGGAGAATCAAAATGAAAACACGTGCTGTCATCCTGGCGGGAGGTGAGGGGTCGAGGTTAAGTGTACTTACAGCAAAACGGACCAAGCCCGCAGTTCCTTTTGCAGGCAAGTATCGTATCATCGATTTTGCGCTATCCAACTGTGTCAACTCGGGCATCGTGGATCTCATGATCCTTGCACAATATCGCCCGCAATCACTGATCGAACACATCGGCTCGGGTGCCCCCTGGGACCTGAACCGCGATTTCACAGGCGGTGTCAAGATTCTCACACCCTATAAGGCGCGCAACGACTCGGATTGGTTCGCCGGCACAGCCGATGCAGTTCAACAAAATTTTAGTTTCATTAAAAAAGACTCGCCGGATCTTGTTTTGATCCTGTCGGGCGATCACATCTATACCATGGACTATGAACCGATGGTCTCCTTCCATATGGATTACCAGGCAGACCTGACGGTCGGTACGATCAGAGTGCCGAAGGAGGAAGCCCCACGGTTTGGCATTCTTGCAACCGACAAAAATTACAAGGTGAAATCTTTTATTGAAAAACCAGCCAACCCTCCCGGCGACCTGGCCAATATGGGTGTTTATCTCTTCAAACGCGAATTGCTGGATAAGGTCTTATGGGAGGATCGCCGGGACAAAAATTCCTCGCATGATTTCGGTAAGGACATCATCCCCAGCCTGATCAGGGCCAAAGCAAATGTACGCGCCTTTCCCTACTCCGGTTATTGGATGGACGTTGGAACAGTCGAATCCTATTGGCAATCGCAAATGGACCTGCTTTCTCCCTCACCTCCGCTAAAGTTATATAATCGTGATTGGGTCATTTATACGCGTACTGAAGAGCGTCCTCCCGCACGCATGCCCGGCCAAGCAAACATCTATGCCAGTATGGTCTGCAATGGATGCTTTGTTGAAAACGGCGCCCATGTGGAAAGCAGCATTCTTTCTCCGGGAGTTATCGTTCGCCCTGGAGCAGTTGTGCGCGAATCGGTCATCCTGACGGACTGCGTGATCGAAAGCGGCGCAGTGGTTGAACGGGCCGTATTGGATAAGCATGTCCATGTTGGCGAGAAGGCACACATTGGGGGTGGCGTTGCAGATCAGAATATTAAGATTGCGTTGGTCGGTAAGAATAGCGTCGTTCCGGCAGGTTGCATGATCGAAGCGGGGGCAGTGGTTGGAACGGATATAGCCGAAACTGATTACGAAGAGTCGGTCGTCCCGGCGGGGCAGCATCTCGAAACGCGGAGATCGGCAAATGAAATTTGATCGTTCAGGCGGAATCCTTTTGCATCCGACCAGCCTGCCGGGTCCGTATGGAATCGGCGATCTGGGTCCTCATGCGTATCGATTTGTAGATTGGCTTGAGTCTACAGGCTGCAAACTTTGGCAGGTGCTTCCGCTCGGCCCAACAGGGTACGGCGACTCGCCTTATCAGTGTTTCTCCGCTTTTGCTGGCAACCCCTACCTGATCGGTTTTGACGCGCTGATCGAAGATGGATTGTTGACTCAGGATGATCTTGCGGACATGCCGGACTTTAACGCCTCTCAGGTGGACTTCGGCCGGCTCATCCCGTGGAAACTTGGTCTTTTGCAAAAGGCTTTTTCCCGCTTCACCTCCTCGTTGAGCGGGCCCGAAGGCGCAGACGAAGCGTTATATCTTGAATTCCAAACCTTCTGCGCCGACAACGCCTCCTGGCTTGATGACTACGCTTTGTTCATGTCCGTCAAGGATGCCAACGGCGGCGGCGCCTGGAACGAATGGGACGAGCCTCTCCGCAAACGAAAAAAATCGGCAATAGACAAAGCCCGCAAGGAGCATGCGGAAAATATCCAACGGCATTCGTTTTATCAGTTCCTGTTCTTTCGCCAGTGGAATAAACTGCGGGGGTATGCAAACGAGAAGAACATCAAGATCATCGGCGATATTCCCATCTTCATCGCATATGATAGTGCCGACGCGTGGGCTAACGCCGAACTATTCTTCCTTGACGAAAACAGCCTGCCGACGGTCGTAGCCGGCGTTCCGCCCGATTATTTCTCTGCCACCGGGCAGTTGTGGGGCAATCCGCTGTATCGTTGGGATATCCATAAAAAGACCGGTTACGCATGGTGGCTGGAGCGTTTCCGTGCGGTATTGAGCATGGTCGATATTGTGCGCGTTGATCACTTCCGTGGGTTTGCCGGTTATTGGGAAATTCCATACGGGCAGCCCACTGCCGAAAATGGACAGTGGGTCACCGGTCCTGGCAGTGATTTTTTCAACGCGATTTCAACCGCGCTGAGCGCAGCGACGAGCGATAGCGAGGAACGCAGTCGAAGCGGGGGTGACTTAGACGCAGAACTACCCATCATCGCTGAAGATTTGGGGCTTATCACATCCGATGTGATCGAACTGCGTGATGAATTCAACCTGCCAGGCATGAAGATTTTGCAATTTGGCTTCTCGGGCCCAGACAACCCCTTCCTGCCGCATAACTACGTCTCCAATTGTGTTGCCTACACCGGAACGCACGATAACGACACTGCTCGCGGCTGGCTGGAATCCGCGCCACAGGATGAGCGGGAATATGCACTTCGATATCTGAACACGGATCCGTCGCGCTTTGTCTGGGACTTGATCCGCGGCGTATGGTCGTCGGTTGCGGTCTATTCGATCACCACCATGCAGGACCTGCTAAACCTGGGCACGGAGGCCCGCATGAACTTCCCGTCCAAGCTGGGCGGCAATTGGGAATGGCGGATGAGAGAAAAAGAAATGAACGACGAATTGGCTCGAAGCTTGCGAGAGTTGAACGAATTGTTCTTGAGATAACTTTAAGAATTTGACTTTGCCTTATATCAACCACCCACAGGTGGTTTTTTGTTTTGGCGAATCATCTCACTGGCGGCTAGTGTTGCCACCAGAACGACCAAAGCTCCAATCTGCGCCAGACGATATTCACCGAAGATCAGGGTGCTGTCGCCGCGGAAGGCTTCGAGGAACAGGCGCGAGGCGGCCGTCAGCGCGGTGAAGGTCAGAAAGTAGAGGCCGGGCGGAGAGTCCGTTTTTTGGAGCCAGAGCCAGCCAAAAATTAACAGAGAAGCGATCAGTTCGTAAACTTGCGTAGGATGGCGCGTTGCGTTCCACAGGTCGATGCCCCAAGGGAGATTCGTTGGGCTGCCGAAGGCGGTCCCTGCGGCGAGGTGTGAGAGGGAGAGTCCGACCATTATCATCGCCAGCAGTGGCGTGACGGCATCCAGCGTCCCCCAAAATAGAAGATTTTGCCGCTGACCGAGAATATACCCAACCAGCAGCGCGACGATCAGTCCGCTGGCTGGGTCGAAGAGGTCGGGGTTGGGCGAGAAAATGCTCAGCGGACTTTGTGAGAATGCCGATAGATTGGTGAGCGCGAATAGAAGGCGCCCGCCGATGACGAACGCAATCAGGCTGTAAAAGGAGATGTTGTTGAGTTCGTCTTTCGTGATGCCGTGCCGATCTACTCGTTTTTCGGCCAGCGTCAGCCCGATCCACATGGCGGCGATGAGTAGGATGAAGTGTCGCGGCGGGGCAAAGAGTGCGCGGAAGGATTCGATCACTTAAGTATCTCCTCCACACGCGTGCGGAGAAGCGCTTCGGCCATCGGCCCGCCGATCACCACTTCACTGATGATACCCTCGCGGTCGATAAAGAACGATGAGGGCAGAGAACGCAGTTGATAGGCGTTTCCAACGGCTCCGGTTTCATCGAGCAGGATGGGGAAGGTGATCCCATATTCTTCCAAAAATGGTGCGATGTTTGAGCGCGTATCCTGATAGGTCATGTTGACCGCCAGCACGACCAGACCGTCATCTTTAAATTCATTGTAGATCTTTTCGATGGCAGGCATTTCGGCGCGGCAGGGCGGACACCAGGTTGCCCACAGGTTGACCAGCACGGCCTGCCCGCGCAGGTCGGAGAGTCTGACGGTTTCGCCCGTTGTGGTTTGCAATTCAAAGTCCGGCGCCAGGAATCCCTGCTGCGGGGCGGGGATCGTTCCGGCGGTGGACGTGCCCGAACGGTCTGCGCTGATAAGTATCCACGCAAAACCCAGTAAAAGGACGATGGCGTATGTGAGTCGGCGTTGTGATGTAGTCATGGTATGTAATACTGTTTGATTGGCCCGCCCATATCTTACTGTGATTATCTTCTGAATTCCCAAGATCTAACCGCGAAGCCCGCAACGTTTGACAAGAAAACCTTTTTTGTCTTCCCGTTCTTTGCGGTAAAAAGGAAACGGAAGGTAGAAAAATTCAGATTAACCGTTAAGTTGGATGTCTTTGTTGAGCCTTATGCTCCAAAAAACCAGAGCGCACAACCCGATGACGATCCAGTATCCGTCGGAGATCGGGCGTTCCCAGATCAAAACGCTGGCGATGAAGGCAATCAGGAGGGTTGGTATCTTTACCGAGCCTGCATGGGCCGCCAGCGCTGCACCCCAAAACAGGGGGACCGTCATCGGTGCGAAATCGTACTGCAGCGCGTAGGGCGTGATGGCAAAGTTCACCAGCAAAGCAATGACGGTCACTTCGAGTATAGATTGCGATTTCCACACCACTTTGCCGACCACAAACAGGCTGACTGCGATTGCCACCCCGTAAATAATTAACGCAATATTCGGTGGGACCTTTAGTATCTTCAGCCAATCTAGCAGGGTGGTGTTCAGGCGGATTCCTGTCGTTTTGTCGGGGCCGTCCAGCACTTCGGTCAGTCCCTGCCCAAAGTTGGGCTGCAGAAGCGGCTGATACCAACCCGGCGTCAAGATGGTTGTCAGAAGGACCAATCCTGCAAGGAGAACGGTCATGAGAATGACAGGGCGGTACACTTTATTGCGCATCAGCCACAGACAGAGGATACCGACCGGTATCAGCATGATATTGGGCTTGATCAATGCAGCGGCCAGAAATATTCCCATCAGGTTCCATCGCCTTTTCCTATAGGCGATCACGGTCTCTACCGTGATGGCAAACAGCAGGATGCCGGTTTGTTCAAATTTCCAAGTTGACCAGGCAAAAATGTAAGTTGCCAGCAGATTCATGGACCAGGTCCGCCAGCCCTTGCGGGGCCAGTCCAGCAGATTGCGCAGGCGGATCAGCCCGACGATCCATAGGAACAGGTTGATGACCATCCATACAGCGCGTGCAGCCTGGTAGG
>DATHRQ010000333.1:0-5100 GCA_035465095.1 Anaerolineales bacterium
GCAAAATGGGGATGAACATGGCAACCCGCCTTGTACGTGACGGTCATCGTGTGGTGGGTTATGCGCGCACAGCCGCAACAGTGGAAGAAGCCATCAAGAATGGCGCGGAAGGCGCACACTCGCTTGAAGAAGTAGTCGGCAAACTCAACTCTCCTCGCATCGTCTGGGTTATGGTGCCTGCGGGGAAGACAACGGACGATACGATCGATAAATTATCTGGTCTGCTGAGCGAAGGTGACATCATCATTGACGGCGGCAACTCAAATTATAAAGACTCTGTTCGTCACGCGGCGCAACTCGAACCGAAAGGCATTGAGTTCTTGGACTGCGGCACAAGCGGCGGGATATGGGGTCTCAGCGAAGGATACAGCCTGATGGTGGGAGGCAAGCTCGAAGTTGTGGAAACAATGCGTCCCATTTTCGAGACACTAGCTCCTGCGGCAGACAAAGGCTGGGGGCACATGGGTCCGCATGGCGCCGGACATTTTGTCAAGATGGTCCATAACGGGATCGAATACGGCATGATGCAGGCCTACGCGGAAGGGTTCAGCATCATGAAAGCGAAAGAGGAGTTCGAGCTCGATCTGGCGCAGATCTCGCACGTCTGGCAGCACGGAAGTGTGGTGCGCTCATGGCTCCTAGACCTGGCTGCCAACGCCCTGGATGAAGATTCGCAGCTCGATGACATCAAACCCTGGGTGGCGGACTCCGGCGAAGGACGTTGGACGGTGTTCGAGTCGATCGATCTGGATATCCCTGCGCCGGTCATCACTCTTGCGCTGCAAATGCGACTTGCCAGCCGCGATGAAGAGAACTTCACCGCACGCATGCTGGCAGCCCTGCGCAATCAATTTGGCGGACATGCGGTCAAGAAAGCGGAGTAATAGAATTCCGTCATTGCGAGGACCAGAGCGACGAAGCAATCTCCCCGCATGGCGGTCGATTGGTTTTATGTATGAATAATGAATTACCAACCTCCATCGTGATCTTCGGTGCCTCGGGCGATCTGACCCAACGCAAGCTCGTGCCGTCGCTGTTCAACCTGTATCGCAAGGACCGGCTGCCGAAACAATTCCGCATCGTCGGGTACGGTAACACAGACTTCTCAGACGATCAGTTTCGCGCGCACCTTGCAGAAGGAATGAAGCAATTCGCGCCTTTTAAATACAAGGATAAGACTTGGAATTCCTTCGCGGAGAATCTTTTCTATCTCCAGGGGCGTTATACCGACCTTGCCGATTTCAAAAGACTAGGTGCGTATCTCAAAGAGTGGGAGATCAATTCAGGCAACCGCATCTACTACATGGCGACCCCGCCCGGCGTTTTCCCCAACATCATCGACCTGCTGGGTCTTACCGACCAACTCACCGAATATCAGGGATGGCGACGCGTTGTGATTGAGAAACCGTTCGGCACCGACCTGGCTTCGGCCAAAAGTTTGAACGAACAGATCCATAAAACACTGAGTGAAAATCAGATCTACCGCATCGATCATTATCTCGGCAAGGAGACCGTACAGAACATCCTTGTGACGCGCTTTGCCAACACGATCTTCGAGCCGCTCTGGAATCGGACGTATATCGACCACGTTGAGATCACCGTTGCAGAAAAGGTCGGCGTCGAACACCGCGGACGATTTTACGACAACGTCGGTGTAATGCGCGATATGTTCCAGAACCATTTATTGCAGCTTGTATCGCTGGTGGCGATGGAACCGCCAGCGTCCTTTGAAGCCACCGCACTGCGCAACGAGAAGGTCAAGGTGCTGAGTTCCATCCGTCCCATGCAGGAGGACGAGGTCGCCCGCAGGACCGTCCGCGCGCAGTACAACGGATATCTACAGGAGGACGGCGTGAACCCTGAATCAAAAACGCCCACCTATGCCGCCATCAAATTACGCGTGGACAACTGGCGCTGGCAGGGCGTGCCATTTTATCTACGCTCGGGCAAGGGATTGAAAGAAAAGTTGACCCAGATCACCATCCAGTTCAAGGAACCGCCGCACATGCTCTTCCCCACCAAAAGCGGAAAGCTGACGCCGAATATGCTGGTGTTGTATCTACAGCCCGATGAGGGCATCCACTGGCGCTTCGAGGCAAAAGTTCCGGACACCATCGCCGAAACACGCTCCGTGGACATGGAATTCCACTACGCCGATTCGTTCGGCCAGACGGCCATCCCGGATGCCTACGAACGCCTGCTGCTGGATACGATCACCGGCGACGCCTCCTTGTTCACACGCGCAGACGAGGTCGAAACCGCCTGGGGCCTGATCGATCCGATCATCGCAGCCTGGTCGACCAACAAACAGGACCTAGCAACCTACGAAAAGGGCACCTGGGGGCCTGCCGAGGCAGATGCCCTGCTGGCAGCCGACGGATGCAGTTGGTCCACGTGGGACGGGCATGAGGACGAAAAAACTCCCTGATAAAACCTCAGGGAGTTTTTTCATCTTGGTTGATATAAGGGGAATATTCTACCGCTCGACCGTGATCAGGTCCTTAATGCGCTCATATAAAGCGGGCCCGATCCCTGAGACATCCTGAATAGCTTCAATCGACTGGAACGGCCCATTCTCATCGCGATAGTCGACGATCCGGCCAGCCAGCGTGGGGCCGATGCCCGGCAGAGCCTCAAGCTCAAATGACGTGGCGGTGTTAATGTTGATCAACTCGGAGTTTGACGGAACGATCTCCACGATCGGGGTAGGGATGACCGGCGAAAAGCCATCGCCGTAGGGCACATCCAGCCGTTCGCCGTCTTCGAGCACGCGCGCGAGGTTGATCAGTTCCTTGTCTGCCTCGGCCAAAAATCCGCCGGCAGCAGAGATCAGGTCCTGCACACGCGCGCCATCCGGCAGGGCATACACGCCCGGCCGCGGCACAGCGCCGGAGACCTGGACAACGATCGGTTTTTCGGTCGGCACGGGACGCAGGGTCACCGCTTCCCCGCTTGGGTTGCGTGCCGTCACCCAGACCAGCGCGGCGACGAACAAGCCGAACAAAATGCCCGAAACCATATAAAGAACTGACTTTATCTGCATTGGGCTAATTTTACTGCAACTTCATCACCAGAAGCTCATCATTTCGGTTCGACAGGGACATAAGAGCCATCGCCAGCTTGCTCAGCCGCTGAAAATAGCGCGGCATTTCCTCATACGGGATCGAAACGAAACCAAATTTTTCATAAAAAGGACCATTCGACGATACGCAGGTCAGGTACAACGGCCGCGGGCTGTCTTTCAACAAATGCCTGATGATTGCGCTGGCGACGCCCTGTCTGCGATGTTCGGGAACCACCGCGATGGAGGCCAGCTCCAGGATTTCCTTTCCGTGCGGCTTCAACTGCCCGCAGCCGATCATCTCATCCCGTTCGTTCACCGCCACGACAAAACGTTTCCAGTCCAGACCTATTGGGTTAATTCCCACCAAACGAATTAAGCCTCGTATTTGAGCGGATTCTGATTCCCGGGCGGGGCGTAGGGTGAAGTTTTCCATAATTATCTGGAGATTGCTTCGTAGCGCCAGGTTTCGATACGGACTGCGTCCCATCAACCATCGGCGCCACACGCAATGACATTACATGATTCCCGCCGCAACGATGATGATAAACGTCGCGATGAACCAATGGATAAGGAACGGCCAGACAAAGGATTTTGTCCGGTAGGCGACCCACCCGAAAGCGAAGCCGCCAAAGATCGTGGAGAGGGTCTCCACCTCGGGCTTGCCGTTGTGCATCAACGCAAACGGGACGGCCTGCAGCCACAACGCTTCTGCTCCAAACTTGCGGGCATACCCAAACAGGATCCAACCGCGGAAGAGGAACTCCCAGCCGATCAGGTCGAGAAAGGTCGTCCACGGCAGGCTTTTCACATACGGCTTATAGTATTCCTGCATGGACGGATCGCCGCTGCCCAAATAATAGATCACGGGAGCCATGAGCAATATGCCGATCCCAGTGATCGCCAGTCCCGCCTTCCAATCGCCCAGCGAGAAACCGTATTCTTTTGGGTTTTCGCGAAAAAAGATCACAATGATAATCAGCGGAATGACAAGATAAAGAATGACACGGTCCCAATATTTATGCGCCGTAAAGCGATGATAGTAATCCATCATCAGCAACAGCGTGGATACGATCGTGATCGAAACGATCTTCCAATCAAAGGTGAGTTTTTCGCCGAGGAGAGTTTTCATAATCATCTTTCGCGCTGACGTTGTGCCCTTGTGGTAGCGGAGAACGGATGGTTTTCCGTTTATAGTCGAAGCGTCAGTATTTTCATAAACCCTGCCCTTCGACTGCAAGGCCTCGACTTGCACTCAGCCTCTCCACTCAGGACGGAGTCAATACGAGAAGTAAGCTTGATTTCCATCTGGGCCGAACAGTTGCACAATTTTATCCCAATCGCGAGCAAGCTCCACGCACCAATTGGATACAAGATAGACCGCCACTAGAACAGATATCAAAACAACCAGCCTGCCAACTTTTGATTGGCTCCACCGCGCAGACAGCGCATCACGTCCACGCGTCCAAAACTGCGCGGCAAGGATTGCAAAATACGGCACAAGCGCTAAATGGAAGCGGTCTTCAGACAGAATGAACACATGCGGCAGGATGTAGCTGACAAACAATAAACCGAGCAGGATATGTTCTGGTTTCCTCCGAAGCAGGGAAAGGCTTAGCGCAGCCGAAGTGGAGATGACGACAAACGGCAGCAGCAATATCGCCGCTATCGTCAGCAGCAGTGGCAGGGGAACGTAACCGATGATGTTGTTCGAATAAAAATACATCAGGACGCGTTTTTCTAGGCCGAAGAAATATCCCAGGCGGTTCATCGCCAGCGGAACGAATCTTTCAGGCTGCGCTTTTATAAATTCAAGCGCCTGCTGCGTGCCGATCCTATCCCGTTCGGCATCATCGAGGATCGGCAGCAGATCGAGCGAGGGGCCGAACACAAACGAACCATTCCCCTGCGGATGGTAGCCCAGATACAGGTTGTACCCCATCGACGTTTCGATGGTCGTGGGTTTGTTATGCAGCAGCGAATTGCGGATCATCCAGGGCATGATCGTCAGCGTTAAGGCAGCTGCGAGTAGTATCGCG
>DATHRQ010000334.1:0-3775 GCA_035465095.1 Anaerolineales bacterium
TTCATCGCTTCACGCACGGTATAGATCACACCGTAACCGGTTGCCTCGGTGCGTCCCTCTGAGCCGCCTCCGCCAATGGGTTTGCCGGTGAAAACGCCCGGCGTGTAGCGGCCAACGATGCGTGAATATTGATCCATCATCCAACCCATCATCTGCGAGTTGGTGCCGATGTCCGGTGCGGGCACATCCTGCCGGGGACCGATGTTCTTCCACATTTGCAGAACCCAGCCGCGGCACAAGGCCTCCTTTTCGCCGTCAGACATGGTGGATGGATCCACGATGATGCCGCCCTTGCCGCCGCCCAAAGGCAGGTCTGCCACGGCGCATTTCCACGTCATCCACATCGCCAGCGCTCGGACGGTATCAATCGTCTCTTTGGGGTGGAAGCGGATGCCGCCCTTGTTGGGGCCGCGCGCGTCGTTGTGCTGTACGCGAAATCCCTGGAAGAATTGCAGCGACCCGTCGTCCATGCGAACCGGGATGCGGAATGAATATTCCTTCATGGGCCAGCGTAAAACGCCGATCACATCGGAATCGAGGTCGAGCATTTTGGCAACACGGTCGAACTGTTCCTGCGCCATATCGAAGGCATTGATATCTTTCGGCATACAAATTTCTCCTTGATGATCAGTTTAAGAAGATAAGCGGGTATCCCGGACAGGTACCCGCTTTAAAGTTTGTGTATGTGGATCTTTTACCATGCAAATATTCCCAATAAATGGATGTCACCTTAACGTTATCATGATAGTCAAAGACCCGTCAATATGTTTTTTATCACAATAAGAAAATGACCGGGCAGTTGCCCGGTCATTTTCTATTGCTCCAAGTCGTTTTCGTCCGAATCGTCATCCCCCGCATCGAACTCATACTCCACTTTCTCATGATCGAGGTACACCCAAAGCAGGAGCACGTGACCATCAGATGTTTCCACATTTCGAGCCGCGAGGATCGGCGCCGACTGTTCCATCCCCATATCATTGCGATAATGCAAATGTATGGGGGCTTTTGCATTCCAGGCACGGTAACACCTTTCCACAAGCGCAGGACCATTAAAGGTGCGCAGGCGTGTCAACGCGGGAACCGATAAACCGGCACTTTCGTTCAAGCTCAATGCCCAACCGTCGTTGACGGCTTCAAAAACGGGCGGGGGACCTTCGATAATTGTGATTTTGTCGTCCATAGTGACGGGAATATACCACAAAAGGAGAGTTGGATACATTACGAGAACGTTAGCCTAAAGGTACCCATCCTTTCAATTTTGAAGTTGTCATGTATTTTTTCTTGCGTTCACTCCTACGGCTAGGTATACTTAAACCATGACAGCACCTGAAAAGATCGGCAGATACGAAATCAGAGCCGAATTGGGACGCGGCGGAATGGCCACGGTCTATCACGGCTACGATCCGCGCTTCGAACGAGAAGTGGCGGTCAAGGTGCTGCCATCCGAGTTATTACATTCCGACCCACAGTTTAAATTGAGATTCGAGCGCGAGGCGAAGATCATCGCCCAGCTTGAGCACCCGTCCATTGTGCCGGTCTATGATGTGGGCGATCAAGACGGACAACCCTATTTCGTCATGCGCTATATGAACGGCGGATCGCTTTCAGAACGCATCAAAGCCAAGGTACTGGACATCGAGGAAACGGCAAGGATCCTTGGCCAGATCGCGCCCGGCCTGGATGAGGCGCACAGCAAGGGCATCGTCCACCGAGATCTGAAGCCGAGCAACATCCTTTTCGACAGCAAAAACACTCCCTACATCTCCGATTTTGGAATTGCAAAATTATCGCGCGCCCAAGTCAGCAATGTGACCGGCAGCGGCATCATCGGCACACCGGCCTACATGGCACCCGAGCAGGCCTCCGGCGAAACGGTTGACGGGCGGTCGGATATCTATGCCCTCGGCATCATCCTGTTCGAAATGTTGACCGGCAGACAGCCCTACGAAGCGGACACACCGATGGCAGTTGCCATAAAACATATTACCGACCCTGTTCCAGAGATTCTGGAGGTCAACAACACGCTTCCGAGGGATATTGATAAGATCATCAAGACCGCCATGGCGAAAGACAAGGACGATCGTTTCGCCACATCCGTGGATATGGTCAATGACATCCGTGCCGTGGGCGCAGGCGGCACACCTCAGTTCCGGACAGTGACCATGCAAAAGGCCGCGCCAAAGACCGTACTAGCCGGTACGAAAGTTGACGGTTCAGGAGCAGGGGGCGGCTTCAACATTTGGTTTGCGATTATCCCGATTCTGCTGGTGGTCGTACTCGGCGGCGGATACTTTTTCTTTGGCAACAACAACCGTCCCGAGGCAACAGAAGAGCCGGTCGTGCCTCCCGTCGTCCTACAGGATACGGCAACCTCCGAGCCTACCCAAGCGCCGACAGAGGAAATACCCGTCGTTGTGCCCCCAACGGAAGACCCAGCAGACACGCCTGTACCTGCAACCGATACGCCTGCTGCACCCATCCTGCCCGTTCTCGGTGGCGCGGACAAGATCGCATTCGTCGCTAACAATGAGATCTGGCTGATGAATGTGGACGGTTCCGACTTGAGACAATTGACCCAGGACGGCGCCAGCAAAAACGACCTGCAATGGATGCCGGACGGCGAAACGATCCTTTTCCTGAGCGGCAAGGTCGTCAAGTATTACAACGTTTCCACAGATATTGTCGACACCCTGACCAGTTTTCCTTCGGCTGTTTCCCTGGATTCCTTCCAGGTCTCTCATGACGGCACTCAGGTCATGATTGCAATGAGCAACGAAGTGTTCGTGGTACCGTTCGATTTTGAACGATTCAGAAATATCCGCTCACGCAGTGACTTGTTTGCGATGGAGGATGCTTGTCTTACTCCTCAGGACAAGACAAACGACCCCAGAGGATATTCCAGACTGGCCGTTAGAGAGACACGCTGGTCGAAAAATGACTCACTCGTGGCATGGCTTTTCAGAGGAGTAGATGCTGGAAATTCATCGCTTCAGGCAGAACAGGTCAGCGTGTTCGACATCTCTGCCTGCGAAGCGTCACTTATCGACCAGATCGATAACTTTCCCGGCACGCGTTTCAATCCTGTCGGATATCAGTCACGCCTTATGCCCGATTTCGATTGGGACGGCAACAGTCAATTCTCGTTCAACACGGTCAGGCGCAACGATGGCTGGGGCGAGTTCTATGTTTATAACTATTTAAATCACAGGCCCACCCTTTACTACCCCGTAAACAACATCTGCTGTTATCGTGACATTCGCTGGAGTCCTGACGGTTCGTATGTGCTCTTCTCATTCCAGGATTTCGGACTGGGCGCCGCAGCCCCCAACCTCCTATACTATGTGGAGGCGGGTCAATTGGGTACGGGAGCGAATTTCCAACCCATCCCGTTGCCAGACGGTTTTTTCAAGAATCCAAGGGAGGGAACACAGGCAGCCCTGCGCCCTGCGCAATAGGTTATAAACTTCTCACGATCTCCCGAACCAATTTCGGGCCCCGATAGATCAGCCCCGTATATATCTGAACCAGACTCGCCCCCAGGGCGAGTCTTTTCTGTGCATCATCAGGATTCATAATTCCGCCCACGCTGATGACCGGGACTCTTCCGTCGACCAGTTTCACCACGCGACGTAAAACCGCTTCGCTCTTACCCGCAAGCGAACTCCCGCTTAAGCCGCCTGATTCATACTGATTTCTTGACCGCAACCCCTCGCGTACCAGAGTCGTGTTCGTGGCGAAGATACCGTCCATGCCTTGATCAAGAATGACGCCGACC
>DATHRQ010000335.1:0-3560 GCA_035465095.1 Anaerolineales bacterium
ATTTGATGCGCTAAAGGACTGGGACTATCAGGCAAGATCCGATTCCCAGGCAGCGGCAGTATACGAAGCCTTCTGGCGTCATCTGTTGAAGAACACCTTCAACGACGAATTACCCGAACGATATTGGACAGGCGGCGGCGACAGGTGGTTCGAGGTAATGCGCAGCATCAGCGCCGAAAGTCTCTGGTGGGACGATGTATCCACACCTGATGTGAGTGAAACCCGTGATGAGATCATGAGGAAATCGTTCATGGAAGGCGTGGCTGAGTTGGAGGAGATGCTAGGCAATGATCCCGCCGACTGGACCTGGGGCGGAATCCATGTCGCGGTCTTCCGCAGCAGTCCGTTGGGCGAAACGGGAATTGGATTTATTGACTCGCTGCTTAATCGCGGTCCGTTCGCCGTCAGCGGAGGCAGTTCCATCGTGAATGCCACCTCGTGGAATTCAAACAGGAACTACGAAGTGACAGGCCTGCCATCCATGCGTGCGATCTACGATATGTCTGACCTGGCCAATTCGCTCACAGTCCACACAACAGGGCAGTCCGGCCACGCGTACCACCCCCATCACATTGACATGGCTCCCCTGTGGGCAGATATAGAATACTATCCGATGCTGTGGAATGAACAAACGATCATCATGAATGCCGAAGATCATTTAGTTTTATCCCCCAAATAATTCCAGTAGAGGCTGGGTTCCCCAGCCTCTACTTTTTCCGTAAAGCAAACCACGAAAAGAAAAGCACGCCCAGATAACTAAACAACATATCCATCCAATCCGGTGTGCGGGATGCGAAAAATCGTTGTGAGTATTCTTCGAGGCCGATGACCAGGGTCAGAATCAAGGCAACTCGAAGCACGATCAATCTTCGGCTTATATCCGGATGCGAACCGAAGAGGGCAAGATCGATCAAAAGAGTCAGAATGCCATACAGAATGAAATGTCCCGCCTTGTCGCCGTAGGGAATCCGATTGACGAATCCGAGCACATCCAGCAGATCCAAGTTTGCCAAAACGATGATCATCACGATAAACGCCCCAAATAAAATCGCGTACCATTTCACCATATTCGCTCCCACGGGATAAATTAAGTAAGACGAGATAATATCTCATCCTATGATTTTCTATGGAGAAAAAAAACAGGGCTGTCGCATTGACAACCCTGTTCGGTTCGCAAAACTTAAGCCGCAGGCTATGTCTTACGAAAGTGGCAAAACGTTGGCGGCCTGCAGCCCCTTGGGACCATCCTCGACGGAAAACTCCACTTTTTGCTCGGCAACCAATTTGCGGTATCCATCCGACTGAATGGCGCTGAAGTGAACAAACACATCCTCGCCTTCATCGCGGCCAATGAAACCATACCCCTTGGTGGCATTGAACCACTTCACTGTTCCGACAATTCGATCTGACATTTTTTCTATCTCCTGCTTGGAAAAATTTTGTCCGTCATAACGCTTCGGCGTCACAAAGCGGACACGACGCACGCAAGGTTATCACGCCTGTTTTTCCATGTCAACCCATTTGTAACTTTTTGTAAATGGAGGCGTAGCGGGATGAGAAGTGAAACCAGGGCGGCGACCACTTTACCTGCGGAATCCCTTTGCGGATGACGCTCCGCAGCTCATCCGCTCCTTCAAACTGCTCCAGTAAAAGGACACTTCGTCCCAGCTCGAACGCCGCATGCGCATCTGAACCAACTGTCCCGGGGATATCGTGTTTCTCAGCGAACGCACGCGCCCGCCTGTTGAAGTTTGGGTTCATACAGCGCGAATTGTAAATTTCGATGGCATCCACATCCGGCAGAATTTCGAGCAGATCTTCTTCTTTCCATCCGCCCTTCCGCAGCCGGTCAAACGGATGCGATACGCTGATGAAAGCGCCCTGCTCTTTTAGCCTGCGTATCGTTTCCTGCGGAGACAGATTGGGAGGCACCTCTTCGATCACGTATGCAGCCAGGATCTCCCCTCGCGTGGTCAAAATTTCCTCGCCGACGATCACCAGTTCCGGGTCGAGTTTTTGAGCCGCCACCGCCCCCGTGATCGTATTATGGTCGGTAACAACCACCCGGTCGATCCCTTTGCGGCGGCAGACATCCACCAATTTCTGCGGAGAAGTAAGCGAATCCCCGGAAAAGACCGTGTGGCAATGAAATTCGATGCGAATTAAATCCATAATTTTAAGATTTGCGTTTTTAACCTATTACATATAGAATTGATAAAGTATGAACAAGAGATCGATGAGAAGAAGCAAATTTATCTATTTGGGGCTTCCATTTATCTTGTTAATTGCCTATCTACTCTGGCTGCCGGGGCCATCCATCAATCAGGTGCAGATCAAAGATGACCTGGGATATGTAGCCGACAGCTATAACTTCAGAATATTCCAGCTCACACCGCAGGGAGTAAAAACGCCCTTATCACATGTGGGTTTTAATTCTACCGTTAAAAGTTTTTCGATCGAAACGAACCTGGCTTTTGTGATCACCAGGAACGGTGTCGTTCACGTTGTCAACATCCATAATCCCTTTAATGCAAATGAGATCTCCAGGTTTTCCACACAGGGAGATCCACAATCGGCAGCCCTCAGAGGCAATACAGCCTACATCGCTGACGGCCCCAACGGGATGGCCATCGTCAATTTACAGGATCCCCGGCAGCCCCGCGTGGTCGGGATTCTCCCCGACCTTGGTTTTGTTTCTGACATTGAAGAAGAGGGCGGTTTGCTCTACGTTGTCCGCAGCGAGGGGGGGCTGGACATCTTCGATACTTCCAATCCGAACGAACCGGCAATTCTGGCAAATTATGACGCCGGCGGCAGCATTAACCAGGTCAACGTCCAAACGATCACCAATGCTGACAACACGCAGTCGGTCATAGGGACGCTGCTGATCGCAAACCGCGCAGTTCAGGTTGTGGATTTCACCAGACCTCAGCAGCCTGCGCTGCTCAATGCCATTGACTTTGGCGAAGAAGCAGAGATCGACAAGTTGATCGTTCGGGGGAACAGGATATTTACATTACAGAGAAGAAATGGGGTTGTTATCTATGTCGTTCGGGACGGCGATCAACTCGATCCCCTCTCAGGGACACTTCCTCTACGCAACGCACGTGATTTTGCCGTTCTGGGCGATTCGGTATATATCGCAGCTGGCCCCAATGGATTACAGTCCTATGACACGTTGAATCTGGAGGGTATTAATCCTGCCGGGTTCCGCTATTCAAATTATCTGGGTTTTAAAATCTGGATCGTATTGCTGGGTATTTCCCTGGTTGTCCTGTGGCTGGCCTTTTTTGCCCAATTCGTTCTGCCGGTCAAGACCTTTGAGCAGCGCCAAAAAATATTCGACCGCCTGATCACTTACTTATTGGGCGGTCACGGCCCGGCAATCTTTATTGAAAACGGAGTGTTCAAAGAACATTCCGGCGAACGATTAAAGAAAGGGCCCGGGGTTGTCTGGCTCGACTCAGCCAGCGCGGCGGTCACCCGTCCAGCGGTCAAGATCGAACAGAAGCTCGGCCCGGGCGGACATGTTATCGATCGGGGAGAATCCATCGACGACG
>DATHRQ010000336.1:0-1770 GCA_035465095.1 Anaerolineales bacterium
AAGGCGGTATGGAGGAGTCGCTGGTTAAGCGCCGGGGCATCCCCTATAAGTCGATTCCTTCTGCCGGATTACACGGTGTTGGCCTGTCTGCCATGCCGCGCAACATCGCAAAAATCGTACGCGGGGTGATCGCCGCTCGCAGGATTGTGAACGAGTTCAAACCGGATGTGTTGTTCTTTACCGGTGGATACGTGGCAGTGCCCATGGCACTTGCAGGATGGTTCGTTCCGACCCTGCTTTACGTGCCAGATATCGAACCGGGCATGGCGCTGAAATCACTGGCAAGGTTTTCCGACGTGATAACGGTTACGACCGACCTGTCGCAAAGGTTCTTTAATAAAAAAGTGATCACGACTGGGTACCCGCTTCGCCCGGACCTCGCAGTTTGGGACCGCGAAACGGCCAATCGCCACCTCGGCATTGCCGGCAAACTTCCCGTTCTGTTGGTTTTTGGCGGAAGCAAGGGCGCGCGTTCGATCAATGAGGCCGTTTTGAACGACCTGCAAGGTCTGCTCGAAAAGTTCGAGGTCATCCATCTTTCCGGTGAACTTGATTGGGAGCGTGTTCGTCAAGGCCGCGAGCAGTTGCCGATGGAGCTTGCCGCCCGATACCATGCCATGCCCTACCTGCACGAAATGGGAGCGGCGCTGGCGGCGGCGGATCTGGTCGTCTCACGCGCAGGTGCTTCCACGTTGGGAGAGTTCCCGTTGTTCGGGCTGCCGGCCGTGCTTGTCCCCTACCCGCATGCATGGCGGTATCAGAAGGTGAATGCAGATTACCTGACCAACCGCGGCGCGGCGGTCAAATTGGAAGATCGTTATTTGAAAGAGGAATTGTTGACCACTTTGACGGTGCTGATCGAGAACCCGAATAAATTACAGGCCATGCGCGCCGCAATGTTCGAGCTGTCTCATCCGCGTGCCGCGGAGAAAATAGCCGGCGTATTGACGGAACTGGCAGGAGAAAAAAGCCCATGAT
Organism: Anaerolineales bacterium; assembly: GCA_035465095.1. GTDB lineage: Bacteria > Chloroflexota > Anaerolineae > Anaerolineales > Villigracilaceae > Defluviilinea. Next base: position 979 of record DATHRQ010000336.1, read on the forward strand.
GAGTATAGTTTACGTTTTCTGGATGTACGTCGTTCTCTTTGCCGTGATCGGTGCGATGCGCGGATGGGCAAAGGAGCTGTTGGTCACCTTTAGCGTGATCCTTGCATTGGCGCTCAACCATGTTATGCGGGCATATATTCCCCTGGCAAGAGACATGGCTGAAACGGACCTGTCCCTGTTCTGGGTGCGCACAATCGTCCTGATCGTGCTGGTCTATTTCGGTTATCAGACTGTTGTAAACATTCCGCATCTCGCTTCAAGGGCTGCGCGCGAGCGCTTGCAGGACACACTTTTCGGTGCCATTATGGGCGCGGTGAACGGATATCTTATCGCGGGCACGATCTTCTACTATATCAATGTGGCCAACTATCCATTCAGTAATATCATATCGAAACCCACCGACCCCGTATTACTGGATGCGGTCAATCAAATGATGTTGTATATGCCGCCGCAGTTGCTGGGCGTACCCGGCATCTACTTCGCCATGATCCTCGCCTTCATTTTTGTGATCGTTGTTTATATCTAAAGGTTGATGACTGACATGACACACGTCCACTTCATTGGCATTGGGGGAAGCGGTCTTTCCGCCATCGCCCGCCTCCTGCTGGAGAGCGGATACACGGTGAGCGGCTCTGACCGTGAGCTTTCTCCGTTTGCCGACGAGGTACGCAAGGCAGGTGCAGCCGTCTATGTGGGACACCACCCGCGCAATCTGATGAATGCCGATTGGGTGGTACGGTCGTCCGCGATAACGGATGACAATCCCGAGGTCCAGGCGGCGACGCGTGCGGG
>DATHRQ010000337.1:0-5036 GCA_035465095.1 Anaerolineales bacterium
AATTTGCGTCAGGGCGATGTCTTGTTCATCGATGAGATCCATCGTCTGGGGCGTGCGATCGAGGAAGTCCTTTATCCGGCAATGGAGGATTTCTCACTGGACATCGTCATCGGAAAAGGGCCCTCGGCTCGTTCCATACGCTTGAAACTGCCCCGGTTTACTGTGGTCGGAGCCACGACCCGGTTGGCACTCGTCACTGCGCCGCTGCGTGCGAGGTTCGGAGCGGTCTATCGCCTGGACTATTATGATCTCGATGCGATGCAATCCATCGTCGAGCGTGCAGCAGGATTGTTGCAGGTGGAAACTGAAGATGACGGCATCGTCGAAATGGCTCGCCGCGCGCGTGGGACTCCGCGAGTGGCTTTGCGCTTGCTGAGACGTGTCCGCGATTATGCCCAGGTCCGCGCGGACGGCATAATCACGCAAAACGTCGCGCAGGAAGCCCTGGATTTGCTGCAGGTTGATTCGCTCGGCCTCGACGATGTTGACCGCCGCGTGTTGAGCACCATCATCGAAAAATACAACGGTGGACCGGTGGGGTTGAACACCATTGCCGCCTCGATCAGCGAGGAGCAGGATACGATCATGGATGTGGTCGAACCGTATCTCCTGCAGCTCGGTTTTCTCGACCGCACCCCGCAGGGACGTGTCGCCACCCAATCAGCCTACGAGCATTTGGGATTGGACTATACGGAAGAGGGACAGCCGAGACTGTTATAGAACGGAGGCATGAATGAAATATCATGCACGGATGCACAATATTGACGGACAGCTTGATGTTCAAATGAAGGTGGGGGAGAATACCAATGCCTTACCCATGCTGACCAAATCCAACGGCTTCGGCTCGTGGATCAGCGGTGGCGAAATTTTGTTCCTGGCCATTGCCACCTGTTATTGCAATGATATTTTTCGGGAAGCAAAGAAAATGGATATCATCGTGGACAGTGTTGATGTGGAGGTGGACGGTGATTTCATGGGGGCAGGGCAACCTGCCATGAATGTGGAGTGTCGGATCAAGGTTACTGCGCAGGCGAGTGAAGAGGAGATACACAAACTGGTGGCACATACCGATGCGATCGCCGAGATTCCCATGTCGTTGCGGCAGGGCACGCCCGTTACTTTGACTGAAGTGGTGGCGATAGAAAGCTAAAAAGAGTGGAAAATGGATAACATAGCTCGTTACTTGATGATCGGCGGAGTGATTTTGTTTCTTGTGGGGGTTGGTGTCTATCTCGCCTCCAAATTCGGTCTGCCTCTCGGACGCCTGCCCGGTGACATCCGCATCGAGGGCGAGAATGGCTCGTTCTATTTTCCGATCACGAGTTCGATCCTGGTGTCTGTCCTTCTAACCGTAATCCTTAATGTGATTTCCCGCTTTCTGCAAAAATAATTTGAAAACCTCTGACTTCGACTATCATCTCCCTGAATCTTCCATTGCGCAGACGCCCGCCGAGCCGCGCGATTCTTCGCGTTTACTGGTCTTGCATCGAGATACACATGAACTAGAGCATCGCATCTTCCGTGATGTGACCGATTACCTGAACGCAGGAGATCTGCTCATATTGAACCAAACACGTGTCATCCCTGCGCGCATCTATGCCCGCAAGGATACGGGAGGCAAAGTTGAATTGCTGCTTCTCCGCCGTCGCGACGCATGGACTTGGGAGGCGCTTGTGGGCGGCAAAGGTTTGCGCGTAGGCAAGTCGGTGCAAGTGGACGATGGCCCAAGCGCTCAGATACTCGAAGAGTTGGAAGGCTCTGAAAGAGTGATCCGCTTTTCGGAACCCATCGAGCCGTATTTCTCAAAAGTGGGTAACGTTCCTCTGCCGCCGTACATCCACAAAAAACTGGACGACCCCGAGCGCTACCAAACCGTCTATGCCAAAGAACCCGGCTCTGCCGCCGCGCCCACGGCAGGACTGCACTTCACACCGCGCTTGCTGGAGGAATTGCAGATCAAAGGCGTAAGAGTCGCTTACGTCACCCTGCATGTCGGCCTGGATACGTTCGCCCCGGTCAACGAAGAAAACCCCGCAGAACATACGATCCACAGCGAGTGGTGCGAACTGTCACTGGAAACAGCCGACGCGATCAACGAAACGCGTGAGAGGGGTGGGCGCGTCATTGCTGTAGGAACTACAAGTGTAAGAACGCTTGAAAGTACAATGGCAGGAAGAGATAGGATCTCGTCCTACAAAGGACCGACCTCACTTTTTATCCTGCCTGGCTATCAATACAAAGTAGTGGACGCGATGATAACGAATTTCCATTTGCCCAAGTCCACGCTGCTAATGTTGGTCAGCGCGTTCGCAGGGCGTGAAAAGATTTTGGAAGCGTATGAAACTGCCATCCAGGAGGGATATCGCTTTTATTCGTTTGGGGATGCGATGTTGATCGTTTGAACGTTCCAACCTGTAAACGTGTTAACATTAAGTCATGTCGTCACAACTTATTCAACTAAACAAAGAAATCATTTCCTGCCGCAAATGTCCGCGTTTGGTGGCATGGCGGGAGGAAATGGCGCGCGTCAAACGCAAGGCATATAAGGATGAGGAATATTGGGGCAAACCGGTGCCTGGATTTGGCGACCCGAAAGCGCGCGTATTGGTAGTGGGACTGGCGCCCGGCGCGCACGGCTCGAATCGTACAGGACGTCAGTTCACGGGCGATGGCTCGGGCGGATTCCTGTTCCCAGCCTTGTATCGGGCCGGGTTCGCGAATCAACCGTCGGCTGAGTCGCGAGGCGATGGTCTCATCCTGAAGGATATGTATATTACGGCTTCCGGTCGTTGCGCGCCTCCCAAAAATAAACCGACGTCCGAGGAATTGAATAATTGCCAGCCGTATCTTGAGCGGGAACTGGAAATTTTGAAACCAAAGGTGATCGTGTGCCTGGGAAAGATCGGGTTTGATAGAATACGGAAGATTTTTTCAGTGAGCGAGGCGTCTGCAAAGTTTGGGCATGGCGCGACCTATCGACTTGAAAATGGGATATGGCTGTTGAGTTCGTATCATCCCAGCCAGCAGAATACGTTGACGGGAAAATTGACTGCGGACATGTTCGACGATATTTGGGAAAAAGCGAAGGAATTATTGAAGTAAATGAAACGTATAACAGGCAGACAGGTTTTTAGTTTTAGTCTTTTTGCACTGGTTGTCGGTGCATATATATTTATCTCGTGGGCACGGAACGCCTTGCCGGCCGATGGTACTGCGCTGCAAGCTTTGGAGTCTGACGAACAGGTTATCGTGAAGGAAGAGTCGGGGCTGATCACCTTCGAGCCTGTGGACAGCGACTTTGATACCGGCTTTATCTTTTATCCTGGCGGGCGTGTCGATTATCGCGCTTACGCACCCGTGCTGAACCAGATCGCCGAGCGCGGCTACTTTGTAGCGCTCGTACCTGCTCCTTTGAATCTGGCATTTTTCAACATCAATGCGGCGGGTCAGGTCATGGAGTTGTATCCAGAGATGGATCATTGGGTGGTTGGCGGTCACTCTCTGGGCGGTGTGGCGGCTGCCAGTTATGCCGAGCGTAATTTGGGCGCAGTGGATGGGCTTGTGATATGGGCCTCGTATCCAGGGAATGATGCGTTGAAACAAAGTAATCTCCCCGCGCTTACCATTTATGGCACAAACGACATGGAAGGTGACAAGCAGATAAATTTGGCCAGCGAGCGTTTGCCCGCAACAGCGCAGTTCATCACGATCGAAGGCGGCAATCACGCTCAATTCGGTTCATACGGGCCGCAGCCTGGGGATAGGCCCGCCACCATCACACCCGAAGAACAGTGGGCGCAGGCTGCTGATATAACAGTAGCGTTTATAGAATCGCTAAACAAATGAGAAAACTGATCACTCCGGGGGAGCGTGCTCCCGATTTTGAGTTGAAGGATGTGCAGGGAAATCGAATTCGCCTGTCGGCGTTTCGCGGCAGGCCGGTTGTTTTGGCTTTCCTGCGCGGATTCATGTGACCGTACTGCCGCGCGCAGTTGGCGCGCCTGCGTGATGGATATGATGACTTCACGAACCGCAATGCAGTGATCATGGCTCTGGGCCCCAATTCGCCGACCGCCTTTGACCAATATTGGGAAAACGAAAATATCCCGTTTATCGGTTTGCCAGATCTGGGGCACAGCGTGGCAAAAATGTATCGCCAGGAAGTGAATATTTTCAAGCTCGGCCGCATGCCGCTGAACTGTGTGGTCGATGCGAAAGGATACATCCGTTTTGCGCACTATGGCGCCTCGATGTCCGATATTCCCTCCAACCAGGAACTGCTGCACGTAATAGATGAACTAAACGCCTCATCAGAGTGACATGGCTATCGGACAAATTGCATTCCTGGGTTCGGGTGAAACTTCATTGGCAGGCGGCCGCATCTTCGAAACGCTTGCAAAGAATTTGGATGATGCTCCACGTATCGCGTTGATGGAAACACCGGCGGGGTTTGAATTGAACTCCGCTCAGGTGGTTGGCAAGGTGGGCGATTTTATGAAGACCCGCCTGCAGAATTACAAACCGGTTGTGGACGTAGTCCCTGCGCGTAAAAAAGACTCCGATTTCAGCCCTGACGACCCTGAGATCATCGAACCGTTGTTATATGCGAATATGATCTTTATGGGACCGGGCAGCCCGACCTATGCGATTCGACACCTGCAGGATACGCTCGCATGGGACGTGATCCGTGCCAGGCACCGCCTCGGGGCCACGCTGATATTTGCCTCTGCCGCGACGATCTCTGTCGGCGCCCATGCCCTGCCGGTTTATGAGGTTTACAAGGTCGGTATGGATGTCCACGCCGTGGACGGACTGGATTACTTCAAGGACTTTGGCGTTCACCTCTCCTTTACACCGCACTGGAATAACGCAGAGGGCGGCGCCGACCTGGATACCAGCCGCTGCTTCGTCGGCATGGATCGTTACAACGAGTGGTGTGATCTTCTGCCTGACACGAACACCACCCTGGGCCTGGACGAACACACCGGCCTCATCATGGACTTTGAGACCGGCCTGTGCGAAGTGAGCGGCGTCAG
>DATHRQ010000338.1:0-3458 GCA_035465095.1 Anaerolineales bacterium
GGCGGCTTGTTAAGCATGATATTGATGGGTCGCCCTTACGGTCATTCATCAGCAACCAATATCGGTAAATGATTCCAATCGTTAAACACACCGCTGGCGTCTTCGGTGGGTATTTCGGTGCCGTATAGGATGCTGGCCATACCCACTTGTAAAGCGGCGCGGGTGGTGCGCGGCAGGTCGTCGATCATCACGCATTTGCGCGGATCGGGTTCATTGGCAAGTTCCTGTGCGATGGCAAAAGACTCGAGGTTCGGCTTACAGTAGGGTGCCACAGCGTTGATGTCTATGATGGTCTCGAAGAAATCGTCCAACTGCAGGGCCGAAAGAACGCGTTGGGCGTGGTGAATGTCTGCATTCGTAAAGACCAGTTTCCGTTGTGGCAGCGAAGCGATGACCTCGCGCTGCTGCGGATTGGGAGTCAGGAAATCCTTGAGAGGCACGTCGTGCACAAAGGCCAGATAGTCCTGTTCGTCCACTTTATGATGCTCGATCAACCCGCGCAGGGTCGTGCCGTACATTTTGTAATACTGCTCGCGTACTGTTGGCGCATCCTCTGCGGGGATATGGAGCACATCACGCATATACATGTTCATGCGTTCCTTGATGGCATCCCATAAACCCGACGAGGACGGATAGAGGGTGCCATCAAGATCGAAGAATATGGTCGAGAATCGCATGAGGTGATTATATATTACCCGCGTGTATTTCGTGCGTACTCATGACAGGCAGGCGAGTATAATCTTCTCATGTCCATTCGTTTACTGTCTCCTGAAGTTTCGTCACAGATCGCGGCCGGCGAGGTGGTTGAGCGCCCTGCGTCGGTTGTGAAGGAATTGCTCGAAAATTCACTGGATGCGGGCGCAAACAGCATTTCGATCTTGATCGAGGACGCAGGGAAAAAATTGATCGAAGTTGCAGACGATGGAGTCGGGATTCCCTCCGCTGAATTGGAATTGGCCGCCGCGCGTCATGCGACCTCGAAACTGGTTCAGTCCGATGACCTTTTTTCCATCGCGACGCTTGGATTCCGCGGAGAAGCCCTGGCTTCGATCGGCTCTGTCTCGCGCATGACGATCACTTCGCGCGTGAAAGAAGAACAGGAGGGCGCGAGCTTGCAGGTCGAGGGAGGGATTGCGGGCAAACCGACTAAAGTCGGTACTACAGTAGGTACAACCGTCCGCGTGGAAAATCTTTTCTATAACGTACCTGCGCGGTTGAAGTTTTTGAAGAAAGATGTCACTGAACGCCGTACGATAGATACATTGGTAACGCGATACGCGCTGGCTTACCCTGATAAGCGCTTCAAGTTGACCGAGGGCAATAAAATTTCCCTGCAAACTTCGGGTGACGGTGACCGTCGCGCGATCCTTGCTTCCCTCTATGGTGTGGATGTTGCCAGGCAAATGCTTAAGGTGATGGCTGAAGAAGAGGGATACCGACTGACGGGTTTTATCAGCCCCACGTCGATAACCCGTTCCAATCGTAAGGAGATCACTTTTTTTATCAACGGCCGCTGGGTGCAGGAGATCGCTCTCAGCACCGCATTGTTACAGGCGTATCGTACGATGTTGATGGTGGGGCGTTATCCGATGTCTGCGTTGTTTCTTGAGATCGATCCCAAGGAGGTGGATGTCAATGTGCACCCTGCCAAGGCGGAAGTGCGGTTTAAAAGTCAGGATAAGATATTCAGCTTTGTTCAACGCTCCACACGCAAGGCCTTGCTGGCGTATTCACCTGTCCCGAATGTGGCACCGAGTTTGTGGGGCACAACACGCACAGTTCCTGCTGAATCGAACTCCTCAGTAGGGTTGGATTGGGCGATCGGGCATGATGAAGCCATTGACCATGGACCATCGACAAGGGACGATGGTAAACGGGTCAATGGTCAATCGTCAATGGTCGAATCAGATCAAAGATCGTTTGAACGCATCCCCCTCATGCGCCTGATCGGTCAGATCGGTGCGACGTATCTTGTGGCAGAGGGTCCCGATGGGTTATATCTCGTCGATCAACATGCCGCGCATGAACGTGTGTTGTTCGAGAAATTGATGGCCCTTCGACAAGCTCAGGACGGTGCCCAACGTGAAATGGAAAAAATTCCTTCCCAGGCGTTGTTGAACCCCGAAACCTTGACATTGCCTCCACAGGCGGCAAAACTGCTGGCGGAACAATTGTCAGTACTGAACCGTTTTGGTTTTGATGTGAATGAGTTTGGACCGAATACCTTCCAGGTGCGCGCCATGCCAACCCTGTTCAGCGGGGGAGATGCTTCGGCTGCGCTGCGCGCATTGGTCGAAGATTTTGAAGAGGATGAAACACCCTTGCAAGATGAGATCGAAGCAAAACTTGCGGCACGCGTCTGCAAACGGATGGCTGTCAAGGCGGGTCAGGTGTTATCCAATGACGAACAGCGTGCGCTGCTGACCGACCTGGAAGCCTGTGACTCGCCGCGGACCTGTCCGCATGGGCGGCCAACCATGATCCATTTATCGGTGGATATGCTCGAACGTCAATTTGGGAGGCGTGGTGCCCGATAATAATGATTTGAATAAAAAATACTTGAAACTATTAGATGACTTTCGAAAATTGGAGGCTGAGCACCAAAAGGCAATCCGCAGTTTGGAAATCAAAGAGATCGAAATAAAGGCGATCCTTGCCCAGGCGCATGAGATCGCGAATACCGACGTGCTCACGTTCCTGCCCAACCGCCGCAAGATCATCGTGGACCTGCAGGAGGAGGTCATTCGTGCAAATCGCTACGACACGCCGCTTTCCATCTCGCTGCTGGACCTAGATCATTTCAAAGATATCAACGACAACTATGGACACACCACCGGCGACGAGGCGCTTCGCAGCGTGGCCGCACGTTTGCGGGAGCAAATAAGGCATCCGGATACGATCGGTCGGTATGGGGGTGAGGAATTCCTGATCGTGCTGCCGAACAGTGAGATAAAGGCTGCCGGAGACCAGGCCGAACGTTTGTGCCAGACGATTCGGGCATTACAGATCGAAGCCAATGAACATTCGTTTAAAGTGACGATCAGTATTGGGGTGGCTCAGTACAGGGTTGGGGATGAAAATTGGGAAGAGTTCCTGCACCGTGCGGATGAAGCCTTGTATACAGCGAAAGATCTGGGCAGAGATCGGTGGGTGGTTGCCGAGGGATAATTACGCAGGTACTTCGACAAGAAAATATTCTCAGCCATAATCATAATGGTGGATCAATTTTTTCTCGGCATGGTGCGCGGCGAGCGGGGCAGGAAAATATTGAAGGATGTGCCCACGCCCATTTTGCTTTTTACCTCAATACGTCCGGCATGTCCCTGAACGATCTGCTTACAAATGGATAAGCCGAGACCCGTGCCGGCTGCCTTGCCTTCATGTTCGCGCACGCGATAGAATTTTTGAAACAAGTGGGGAATTGAATCTTCAGGAATGCCCAGTCCCGTATCCTGCAC
>DATHRQ010000339.1:0-10003 GCA_035465095.1 Anaerolineales bacterium
GTGTGCCTGTGCAAAAATGTCGATATCCTGGTGCGCGGGATAGTTATCGATGAACGATGCGGGATCTACACAGCGTGTAGGCACTTCTGCGATGCGGCTGAATGTGCAGGTGGAGAGCCGCCCGTCGGTATGGAGCAGATAAAGATCGTCGCCGCTGACGGCAAGGTCAATGGCATTTTCGATTTCAGGTATCTGATTGCTGAAGAAGAAATACGGAGGGTCCAGAAAGGTGCTGTCCCTGCCGTTGTATACCCAGACCGCCCGCCCCTCAGAATCGAGGATGTAGAGTCTGTCGTTGTCCAAAACGAACGAGGTAATGCGCCCCCAGTTCGTGTTGGGGAGATCAGGCAGCGGGAATACCTGCGGTACCTGCCCGGGTGAGCAATACAATAGGTTGCCGGCTGTATCGATGCCGAGAACGGCTGCACCGACCGCGTTGACCTTTGGCAGCGCCAGGATATCCACGATCGTGCCGACCTGATAACCGCCGTATGTGCCGGGCTGACAGTTAAATGTATTGTCGAGATTTAGGCTGCGGCCGGTGAATGAAGCGTGCAGCACGTTTCCGCGTTCGGCATCGAGCATGTACAGGTCACTTTCGCTGGCGGCCATGCGGCTGACCTGTGTCGAACTGCCGAGTCCGTTGGTGAACGCAGGGATGAACTCAAGCCGGATCACGCCCATCAAATTATCCCATTTTGTCTGGGTATCGTTGCGCAGTACTTTGATCTCATCGGTCTCTCTGTATTCCTGCGCGTCGTCCAAATATTCCAAAACTCTTTCATAGGCATCCCGCTGACGGCCTGGGTCGGTCTCACTGTTGGCTCGTGCGCTTTCCACCAGTGCCATTTGATACAGTTCGTTGTATCTTTCGTTCAGTCCGTATGTATCGTAGATGATCCACGAAACAACGGCCACCAGAACAGGGATGATCAGCGCCGTGCTGACCATGATGTATGTCGGCATGACCAGCGGCTGCGTAGAATCTGCGTTTGGCAAAAGTTTGGGGACGAAGTTACTTAGAAAGTCGCCAATGCGCTCGTTCAACCGCCGACCGGACTTGATCCCGCCGGCCATAACTTTTGCCATCTGACGCGCAGCCACGGCGTGAGCGCTGGGCTTGTCCTCCGCCATTTCCGTGGTTGATTCATCGTCGTCCACGTCGATCTCGTCATCTTCTTCTCGGTCATCTTCGATGTCGATTTCAATTTCGGATTCAATATGCGCGGCTCTCGGAATCGATGGCGGAAAACCGCGCGGATCGGTCGTGGCAGGCTCAGCCGCCGGTTTTTCTTCCGTTGGATAGTCAACTTCCGGCTGCGGAGGGATCGCATAGGCGGACGGCTGGACCATATGTGCGCCGAAATCCGCCAATTCATCGAGTTCTTCTTCCGTGATGGGAGGCTCCTCGAGCGGCGGTTCTGTCTCGTCCATTAAAACATTAGATACAGGCTCAACGGGCTCCTGTGTTTCCGTGTCGGAAATTTCGGGTTCGAGCGATGTCTCTTCTGTAGAGACAGGTTGAGAAGGGGAAGGACGCGAGGCGCTGATGTCCGGTCTCAATAAAGTGAGGATGCCCTGCCCGATCTTGGGCCGGATGAGCACGGCGTGCAGATCCCCCTTTGTGAAGGTCAACTTTCGATAGCTCGCGTCCAAAGTTGCAGGCGGACGCGAGTTCACAAGATCGGCCTCCCAATCTGTGGGGAACCTCCCACATAACGCGATCAGATCGTTCGACTGAAATTCGATCTGTGAAAGATATGTCTGAACGTTTTGCCCGGCGCCCAGTCCCTTGCCGGATAAGGCCGGGTCATGAATATGGCGCTGTTGCCCATCGCTGACCCAGACGATATGCCCCGGGCCGGTCAGCGAGGCCGTGCATGTATTTCCGCGCACGACCGCAACGATGAACAAGCCAAGCGCGTATTGTCCGCGGCCGGTGCTGGAAAGGTTCCGTTCGAGCAATGCCGTGTTGACGTGCTCCACCGTCTTTCGCATGGCGGATGTCAGCGAGCCCGGCGTTTTGAAGAATAAATTTGCAGCGCCGCTTGTGAGCTGCTTTATCTCTGCCTTTGAAAACTCCGCGTTGCCTGAAAGCATCAGATACAGGATCAGGCTGTCTTTATTGCGTCCGCGTGCGGTTTTGCGCGGCGGCGCAACAGCCAACAGGCCGGGCAGGTCGGCGAACTCTTGTCCGTTTTGTCTATGAATGGGGAGGATGTTTAAGTCGAAAGTAGCCACAGTGTTAGATGATCGAAAAGGTTGTCATCATTATACTGGTAAAATTTGCATGCAGCGTAAGGGCACGGTGAGGCGATGCTAGGGCAGTCTCTTATGTTCTTTTGCCGTGCCCCTATTACAATTTTCGAAAGATAAAAAATATGGAATTCAAACTACACAAGGATTTTTCAGAGCTCGACCCTGCAGCATGGAACACGCTGGTCGAACAAAGCATTGCCGATACGCCCTTCTCGCGCCATGAATATCTCAGCGGATGGTGGCAGACGCGCGGCGGCGGTGAATGGAAGGATGCCAGGCTGGTGCTCATCTCTGCCCGTGAGGACGATCAACTTGTCGGCATCGCACCGTTATTCATCGACGAACACGATGGTCGGCAGGCTTTGCTTCTAGTTGGCAGCATTGAAATATCAGACTATCTGGATCTGATCGTCCGCGAGGATGACGTACCACAATTCTTGTCGGGACTGATCGATTTCCTCGATTCTTCCTTACCCTTCGACGCGGCTCAGGGCAAGCCCGATGCCTGGCCTGCCATCGATTGGTACAACATCCCCGACGCCTCTCCCACACTCGCCGCCCTCAAGGCGGAATCTGCCAAACGAGGCTGGACTCTCCGCGAAGAAGTTTACCGTCCCACCCCGCGCATCCCTCTGAACGGATCTTTCGACGACTACCTCATGAATCTGGATAAAAAACAGCGCCACGAACTGCGCCGTAAGATGCGCCGCGCTGCCGAAAGCGGACGAGTCCGTTTTTACGTCGTAGATAAGGACACCGATATTGAGCCCGAATTGGAATCATTTTTTGATCTTATGGTGCAGGATCCCAACAAGGCAGAGTTCCTGCATGATGTCATGCGTGAGCAAATGGCAAATACCATCCGTGCCGCCCATGCGAACGGCTATCTCTGGCTCGCCTTCCTCGAAGTGGACGGCGTCAAAGCCGCGGCAACCCTTTGCTTCGATTACGGTAATAAACTTTGGGGCTATAATTCCGGCGTTAGTTTCGACTTCAAGGATATTTCCCCCGGCTGGGTCATCATGGGCCATGACATTCAATGGTGTTGCGAAAACGGGCGCACCGAATTCGACTTCATGCGCGGCGATGAGGAATACAAATACCGTCTGGGTGGCGAAGACCGGTTTGTGATGAGGGCGAGGACTATTAAAAACTAAAACGTGTGGATAAGCATATACCTCTCCACACGTTGTGCAATCATTATTTATATGATATTAATGCGCAATCCCACCTTCAGTTAACTTCCTCAAATCGCTCAACGCAGACTCGATCTCTTCCGCTTTTACAGGTCTATCCTCATCGCGATGTTTTAGTTCGCCGGCATTTGCCTTCTCAATTGCCAACTCCTTGATCGAAGCGTCTTTGGCCAATGCTTCTTTTACCAACGAAGAGCCTTGGGCATAACCGATCACGGGGTTGAGTGCAGTCACGATAATTGCATTTTTCGCCAGCCAGCCTTCCGCTTTTTCGCTGTTGGCGGCCACGCCTTTGACAGCACGTTCGGTAAACGCATTTACCGATCCGATCACCACCTGCATCATTTCGAATAGGTTGTGTGCGATGATCGGCATCATCACATTCAACTCCAATTGCCCGGCCTGCGCCGCCAGCGCCACAGTGGTATCACATCCGACCACGTGAAACATGGCCTGGTTCAGCATCTCTGCCAGAACAGGATTCACTTTCCCGGGCATGATGGATGAACCTGGTTGAACGGCGGGTAATCTGATCTCGTCGAGTCCGGTTGACGGTCCGGAGGAAAGGAGGCGGAAGTCGTTGGCGATGCGGATGAGCGTCAGTGCCAGCGTCCGCAAGGAGGCTGAGAAGTCCGCCGCATCGGCCTGGGATTGCATAGTCTCAAACAGATTGTCAGACTCGTACAACTCCAACCCGGTCAACTCAGATAGTTTCTTGACCATGCGTGCATGATATTCAGGATGCGCGTTCAAACCCGACCCGACAGCTGTGCCGCCGATCCCCAGCCTTCTTAGCCCGTAAGCCGCCCGTCGGATGCGTTCAGCGTCACGCTCGACCGCCTTCGCATACGCTGAAAATTCCTGCCCCAATGTGACCGGCACAGCATCCTGCAAATGCGTGCGGCCCGATTTGACAACATCCTTGAATTCGTCTGCTTTTGCCTCAAGCGCGGACTGCAAATTCTTCAACGAAGTCAACAACTCGTCCACGCGCCACAACGCACCCAGACGGATCGCGGTGGGAATCGTGTCGTTTGTGGATTGCGCCATGTTGACGTGGTCGTTCGGGTGCACATAATACTGCCCAACTTCGCCGCCCAAAATTTGCGTGGCGCGATTTGCCATGACCTCGTTCGTGTTCATGTTGTGACTCGTCCCTGCGCCTGCCTGGAAGGGATCGACAACGAACTCGTTATCCCACTTGCCGTCCATCACTTCCTCGCCCGCCTGTGCAATGGCTTCGGCCAACTGTCTGGCGGAGAAATGTTTACCATCCACTTCACGGTCGTTGAACAGGCCCAATTCAAAATTGACCAGGGCCGCTGCGCGCTTGACTGCCGCCATCGCCCACACAAAAGCCCGCCATGGCTGCAATCCACTGATGGGGAAGTTTTCCACTGCGCGTTGGGTTTGTACGCCGTATAACGCCGAAGCTGGAACGTTCAATTCGCCGAGTGAATCCTTTTCTTTTCGAAACTCTTTTGATGCCATGTTTCCTCCGCCAGTGTTTTGTTGATTTTATTTATTTTACACCCATACATGGTTGACGATTGTCATATCTATTTGTGACCATTACCAGTATAATCCGCAAAAAAGGAATAGAAGTGGATACGTTCCTCGACCTCTTCTGGATATTCATAAAGGTTAACCTTCTGAGCACCTCCGGCCCGGCGTCTGTTGGCTTGCTCTACCATGAAATGGTTGGCAGTTATATCACTGAGGCGCAGTTTGTGCAGGCGGTTGGTTTTTCATCCGTATTACCGGGCAGTGATGCCATGCAGCTTGCCATGTACATAGGGTATGCAGTTGGTGGGATCCCCGGTGGGTTTGTTGCGCTTCTTGGCTCGATATTGCCTCCCACCGTCTTGATGCTGATCGTTACATTGGTTTTGCATCGAGTTAGGCGTGAAGTCTGGATCAGCAATTTCGTAGAAGGATTGACGCCCGCAGTTTCGGTCCTTATGATCTTTACTGCGTGGAAAATATTTGAACGAGGCGGGGATATGGGCTGGATAAGCTGGGCAATAGCAATTGGCAGTCTGGTTGTAATGCTTTTCAAGATCCCCGAACGATTTGTAATTGTGGCGGCTGGTTTGGTGGGGATAATATTTTTATCATGAAACGAACAGGTTTTTATGCATTAAGAAGGCTGTTTTGGATGTTCCTTAAGGTGAACGTCCTTTCTCCATCAGGTCCGGCTTCTGTTGGCCTGCTGTATAAGGAGGCGGTCGGAAAGATCATGACCGAATCCGAATTTGTAGAGGCTGTTGGGTTTTCAAATGTGCTTCCGGGAAGCGACGCACTACAGCTTGCCATGTTCGTGGGATTTACAGCTGCTGGAATTCCAGGAATGCTCACAGCGATCCTGGGTGCGATCATCCCGCCCACATTCTTGATGTTTATTGTTGCGGCTGCACTACAGCAATTTCAACAGGAAAACTGGCTGCAGGGGTTTGTTGCAGGAATGAATCCTGCTGTGGCGGCACTGATAATTATCGTTGCCTGGCAAATGTTTCGGGTTAACAATCGGTCGAAAGTAGATAAGCGTGTATGGATCATAACCTTTTTGAGTGCGGTCGCATTTTGGTTCGATCTCCCTTCGCCATTGGTCTTGCTCGGCGCAGGGATGCTCGGGGTCATTCTCTACGGTAATCGGAGTCTTTCATGAGTACGGAGTTTTTGATCGCAACCAACGGCTTCAAAGGGACATGGTCAGCTGTTGAGTATGGGGTCGAGATGGCGAAGTTATTGGAAATGAAATTGACGCTTCTGGGCGTGACCGGAAACCCAACTCCTGCAACGGCGGGCGATCGGCGTCAATTGGATGAAATGCTTGAACGCGCAGTCAGCCTGTGCAAGGAGAAGGGTGTCAAATACAGCCTCGATGTTCAGGTGGGAGAAGCGGAGAAAATAATTCCCGAAAAAGCAAACGGCGGAGATTTCATCACCGTTGTCGGTCCGCTGGGACGATCTCGTTTCAAACGCTGGTTGACCGGAAGATCCATCCGCCCTTTACTTGAGAAGATCACAGGCCCGATTTTATATGTCCCTGAATCGCGGTTGCCGTTGAAAAGAATATTGATCAGTATTGGCGGTCTTGGGTACGCTGAATCTGCGGAGAAACTCGCGATCCAATTTGCTGTTAAAAACAAAGCGGATGTAACGATCTTGCATGTAATTCCCCCAACCGATCTTGATTATCCAACAGCGCAAAAAGTAAGCAGCCATGCCGAAGATCTTGTTGAGACAGATACCCCACAGGGTCGAAATTTGAAAAAGGGTTTGGAGACTGCCCATGGACAAGGTTTAAAAGCGAACGCCATTGTGAGGCGGGGAAATATTGTGGAGGAAATTTTGATCGAGGCTAAAACGGGAAACTACGATCTATTGTGTTTGGGCTCACCATACAGTGCGCATACGCTCAGACATTATTACACGCCGAATGTGACAGCAGAGGTTGCAGAATCTTTGCTTTGCCCAGTATTGGTAGCGCGCTACGAGTCGCCGTAAAGATGTAGTGGATCCTTCCCAGCAACCCAGGGTTGTGTTGGCATTACAACCCCGGCGTGTATTTATTTTCCCATTCAGCGATGGCGGCACGGATGGCAGATTTGATCTCTTCATCGGGAACGTCATCTATCATTTCGTAACGATTTACGCCAACGTAGACATTCACCCCGCCGGTAACAGATTCCATTATGGAAATACCGCGAGCTTCCAGGGGTGTGTCGGCAATGTTCTTTTGCAGTACCCTGTTGATCTGTCCTACGATGCTTCTAGGTGTGGTGTCGTGTTCATCGTCCTTTTTGGAGGAGGGCGTATTGACAGGCGTTGATGGAGTTGGTTGTGCGGCTGGCTGAGGTGGGGGTGGAGTGGATGCGACGGGTGCAGAGGCAGGCGTCGGTTTTGGAGGAGGCGGGCTTGTCTGTGTGGGCACCGAGGCAGGTTTGCCCTCCAGCCAGGGGCGGATCACGTTCAGCATTTCGATCAGTCGCTTGCGTTGTGCGGGGGTCAGCGAGGTTGCGTCCACGCGGTTGCCGTCGAGGTCAAGCGTCATCGTCCCGTTTTCGTTCCTGATCCTCAAAAGCCCGGGGTCATCCACTTTTTCGGGGGGTGGGGCTGGTTTTTCCTTCTTTTCCTGTTCTTCTTCAGCGATGCGCCGCTTTCGCCCCTGAGAACGCCCTTCAAAGATACCGAACAAATAAACGAATACCAAACCTGCGATCCAACCCAGAATTGACCAATTAAATCCTTCCATAGTTCACCTTACCGTTTGACAATTTGGACAAATATGCGTGCCTCGCTGGCCGACCACCAATTTTTGGATCGGCGTGCCGCAGACATTACAAGGTTTACCTTCACGATCATACACCCGAAAATAGTTTTGGAACTCGCCGTTTCGGTATACCCAATCTATGGATGCGCCGTTGCGCCGGATGCCTTCCCTCAAAACCTTGCGGATCGCTTCGTGCAGCGCCTTGGACTGTTTCTGTGATACTGAATCAGATGTGCTCAGCGGATGCAGTTTCGCGATGTGCAGGGCTTCATCTGTGTAGATGTTGCCCAACCCGGCAAGAAAAGTCTGGTCGAGAAGCAGAGGTTTAAGTTGACGGCGCCTTTTGCGCAAAGACTCATACAGCCGTTTCGGAGTAAAGTCTCTTTCCAGCGGTTCGGGTCCCAGCTTGCCCAGAATTTCCTGCGGATCGGCTGTGAGCCAAACGCGCCCGAACTTGCGGGTGTCGTTGAAAACCAGCGACTTATTGCCAGATAATTTTATTATAAGCCGATCATGTTTTTCTGTTTTAATTTTACCATTCCGAACGTGCAGGTCACCGCTCATGCGCAGATGGACGAGGAGTTGATAATCCGATAATTGCAGGACGAAATACTTCGCACGGCGTGTTACGTCCTTTATCTTTTGGTCTCGGATCTGCTGCTTGAATTTTCTGGAAGATGGTGTTGCAAGTGTGCGCGCCCAACGCAGTTCGGCTTCCTTGATCGTTTTGCCGATAAGGTGTGGTGCCAGTTTTCGCGCAATGCTTTCTACTTCAGGGAGTTCAGGCATATTTTAGCTTTCAGCTTTTAGCAATTGGCTCAGCTGGCTAATTACTAAATATCATCCGTGGTGTTCATTCGTTGAACATCTCGCCCACGCTGCGGCCCTCATGTGCGCGTTTGATGACCTCCCCCAGCATCGGGGCAATTGACAAGATGGTGATCCGTCCCTCTAGGAGTTTCATTTTTTCGGGCGGTATGGGAACTGTATCTGTGGTGATGATCTGTTTGAGGGGCAGCGCTGCGAGTTTCTCTGCCGCATCCAGCGAGAAGACCGGATGAATGAAAGCGAGGTAAATATCGCGCGCGCCATGCTCCCTGACAACGGAAACCGCCTCTGCAATGGAGCCACCTGTATCGACCTCATCATCCACAATGATCACATCGCGGTCCTTTACGTTCCCGATCAGGGTCAACGCTTCGGCTACGCCTTCATTCCCAGAGCGGCGTTTCTCGATGAAGGCAATTGGTATGTCCAGATCGAGGGCATAGTTGCGTCCCTTCTTGGCAAAGCCCAGGTCTGTGGCCACCACAACCGGTGAAACCATTTTTTTGAATAAATTATCCTTGATATGGTCGCTGATCATGTGGGATGCCGTCAACACATCGCCAGGGATCGAGAAGAATCCCTGCATCTGGCCGGCATGTGGATCGTAGGTCATATAACGGTCTGCGCCGGCGATCTCGATCATGTCTGCCACCAGCCGGGCAGTTATGGGTACGCGCGGCTGGTCCTTTTTGTCCGAACGGCCGTACGCCAGATAGGGGATCACAGCGGTAATTCGTGCGGCTGAATCCAGCTGCAGCGTTTGGATCATGATCAACAGCTCCATCAGGTTGTATTGCACCGGCGAGGACGTGGTCTGGATCACATATACATCCTGCCCGCGGACGCTGCTGTTCAATTTAACAAAGATGTTTTCGTTGGGGAACTGTATGACCTCGCGCGGGCTTAGCTTTTGTTCAAGATAATCAGCGATCTTTTGCGCGAGCTCGGGTGAGCCAGACCCAGCATACAACTTGATCGCGCCGTACATCTTGATCTCATGACTGGAATGGTGAGACATGTTTCTCCTTGGCTATTACATTTTTCCATCCAAAAGAATACGAACGGCATCATACGGCGAAATATCCCTTTGGATGACCTTGTTCAGGATTTCATCGTAAGCGGTTTGTTGGATGCCTCCCAAAAAGCGATTCATCAATTCATCCATCAACATCGCCTCCAACTCGGACCTCAACCTGGTTCGGTCGCGAGAATCCCAATCTCCGCTTTGACGCAGGTGTTCGGCGTGCTTTTCTATGGCCTCTGCCAGTTCGGCGATTCCTGTGCCTTCCGTGGAAACGGTTTTGAGAATGGGAGGGATCCAAAGGATTTCGTCGTCATCGGGCAGATCAACGGACATGGTCTGGCCGTGATGGCGGAAGATGCGTTTCGTGGGATGGGCAAGTTCGAGCGTGGAGCGAAGCGCGCGTTCGGTGTTTTCCACGCC
>DATHRQ010000340.1:0-3454 GCA_035465095.1 Anaerolineales bacterium
CCGGCAGGATAGGTTTCTTAACCCGCTAGTGAATCCACAAATGGCAGAAAGTACCCGTGCTCGCCTTTATAGATCGTCAACTCGGCCTCCTGCCCATCCACATTAAATTTGAAACGCCCATGACGAAGATATGACTGGGTCCCGCCGGTGGTTGTCTGCATCTGTATCGGCTGCGGGTCATTCAATAAGTCCACGTTTACTTCAAGACGCAGCGAGTCATTTTCAGGGAAATAGTTCAACCCGGAAAAATCCTTTTTCTGTTCAGGCGATAACGGGCTCTGCGGATGACGCTCAAAGAACTGATCCTTCTCAGCCCTAAATTCTTCCAATTCACTCATATTGCCTCCGGTAATTTCGACTTATTTTGAATGCTCGTTCGGTTACGAATATGTAGACAGCGAAGGTCATATTAATCTTACAGGCTCCTGTCGGCGCAAGGAATGGTTAATTTCGTGGGTAAATTAAAAACACTTCATCATGGAGCACACCGAGAACACAGAGAATTTCTTTGTTTCTCTGTACGCTCCCTGATCCCTGTGGTAAAAAATTCTCACTCACTACTTTAAACAATCCAAAGCATAAATCCTTGCGATTTCCAAATTCTTATGCTATCGTTACATCACCATGTCGCAAAAGACAGTATTGATCGTGGAAGATGAAGAGGATGCCGCTGAACTATTCGCAGAGATGATGCGTGTCAGCGGTTTTCGCGTCATCAAGACATCCAAGAGTCAGCCCGCCATCGCCATCATGACAGAGGAGAAACCGGATCTTGTCCTGCTCGACATCATGATGCCGGAGGTCTCCGGCATCGAAATCCTGCGGCAGATGCGCAGCGACTCCGAACTGTCGGATATTCCCGTCATCGTGCTCACTGCAAAAAGCATGCCCGCCGATATCAAGAACGGCATGGAAGCAGGCGCGTCCACCTATATCACAAAACCGGTCGGCTTTCAGGAACTGAAGGAAGCCGTTGAACGCACGCTCGGGTCCACCGCCTGACACATGGGTTCGTTGCGAACGTTCATTGCGGCAGAAATCCCCCTTTCAATTCAAACATCCATTCAAAAGCAGGTGGACGGTCTGCGCCATAGGATCGGGAACTCGTCGGTTCGCTGGGTGCTGGCGCAAAATATGCACCTTACTCTGAAATTCCTGGGGGAGGTTTCGCAAACCGATGTGGGAATCTTGACCGGGATCCTGCGTGCGGAAGCGGAATCTCGTTCAGCATTCGACATCACCATCAGCGGACTCGGGTCTTTCCCAAACTCGAAGCGGGCAAGCGTTCTATTTATCGGGATCCAGGCCCCGGCTGAGTTGGAGGCGCTCCAGCGCGGCATCGAATCCGCGTGTGTGAGAGCCGGCTATCGGCCTGAAACTCGACCCTTCTCACCGCACCTCACCTTCGGTCGTGTACGACGGGGCGTCACATCGTCTGATAGAACAAAGATCCGCAGAACTCTGGACGAATTCAAGATTGACTCACTCGGCACTGCCAGAGTAGACTCTATACATCTTTTCAAAAGCGAACTACAACCAGGCGGCGCAGTGTATACAAAATTATTCTCCGCGTCATTACATAGCAGAGGTGAAACCTGAACGCATTAAAACTTGCACATAAGATCGTCGAGGCGCTTGAGGACAAAAAGGGAGAAGACATACTTCTCCTCGACATTAATGGCATAGCATCCTTTACAGATTACTTCGTTATATGCAACGGCAGCAGTGAGCGCATGCTCGACGCGCTCGCCAAAGGCGTACTTGAGGCAACCAAAAAGGAATACAAAAAAAAGGGGCGTGTTGACGGTAAGGCCATGGAAGGCTGGCTGGTGATGGACTATGGCGACGTGGTCGTGCACATTTTTTCCCCGGATATGCGTGAGTATTACGATCTCGAAGGACTATGGAACGATGGAAAGGTATTGTTGAAGGTTCAATAAGTATCGATGCGATGCATGATATACTCGGCGATTTCTCCGCAACAGAATTGGTAAAAACATCTGTCAAGGCAAACTGGGAAAATTACCATTATTGTCTTGGGCGTGCGCCCAGTGTTGAACTTTCTGTAGGGCGGTATCTGACGTGGCTGGTTACGAACATGCCGGATCATTTTATGAATCTGGTGGTCTGCACGGACCTCCCATCAGACGGCGTGGACGAACTGATAAAAAGCGCTTTATGGCATTTTAAATCGCTGAACATCCAAAAACTCTCCTGGCTGGTTGAGGAAGAGGTTTCTGCCGCAGAAATACGAAATCATCTGCTCGCGAACGGATTAACATTTAGGGAATCTTATGCAACAGAAATGGCTGTCGATCTTGACGTGCTGCCACAAGCCCCATCCCTGCCAGATGGGCTGCAGATCGTGCAGGTGGAAGATGACACGCTGCTGAGAAAATGGATCCACACCGCCAGCGTCGGATTTGGCGTACCTCCTGAGGTTGAGGATATTTGGTTTGATTTTTTCAATTACGTGGCCTGCGGCCTTCCATTCCGAACCTATATCGCATTACTTAATAACAAAGCGGTTGGGACATCCCAATTGTTTACTTCGGCGGGGGTCGCCGGGATATACAATGTCAGTGCGATACCGGAAGCCCGAGGCATGGGAGTTGGTAGCGCCATCACACTTGCGCCCCTACTCGAGGCGCGGAAACTTGGATACAAAGTTGGCGTGCTGCAGTCATCGCAAATGGGGTATAAAGTATATCGTCGTCTAGGTTTTCAAGATTTTGGGAAATTAAGTGTGTTTTTATGGGAAAATAAGGCGAAGACGTAACCCGATCATCAATCATTGATATCGAAATTGCCCCGGTTTGTATGAGTGTTACACCTCGCAGGAACCTTGGAAGGAATGAGCCATGCCGCAACAGGAAATTGAAGTCATTCTGGCAAGACACCTATCTGAGTATTTAACCATGCCGATCTTCATTGTGAACCCTGAAGGCGATCTGGTGTTTTTCAATGAGCCTGCTGAGGAAATTCTTGGAAAGAACTATAGCGAAACCGGGATCATGCCTGCCAGCGAGTGGGCGACGATCTTCCAGCCGATGACAGCGGATGGTGAACCGATTCCTCCGCAGGAACTGCCGCTTGTCATTGCCCTGACAAAGCACCACCCCGCCCATAGGGTGATCTGGATACGCGGCCTGGACGGGGTCTTGCGTGAGATCGAAATTACGGCGTTCCCGTTGATCGGTCAGGCAGACCGCTTTCTGGGCGGGATTGCCATTTTCTGGGAACCGGGTAAGAAATGAAGGTCACCTTTTGGGGAACACGCGGTTCCATGGCCGCGCCCAGTGAAAAGACCGTGCGATACGGCGGGAATACATCCTGTGTAGCAGTCGAGGGGTCAGAGAAGACCGTGCTCGTATTGGACGCCGGAACAGGCATCCAGGGGCTGGGGGCGAGTTTGCCGCCCGACGTCAGCCGTGTGGATATTTTATTGACTCAT
>DATHRQ010000341.1:0-8972 GCA_035465095.1 Anaerolineales bacterium
TGATGAGGTGATAGTCACTTTTGCGAAGCACTCCCGAAATGAAATGTAGGGAGCGAAGTGACTGTCATCTTAACTTAAATTCTTCTCCAAAAATGCCCATACCTTTTCCCATCCGTCCATGGCTTGTTCCTGACGATACGCCTTGTAAATATAGTAGAAGAAGCCATGTCCCGCGTTATCGTACCGATGAAAATCATAACTCTTCCCATGCTTTTGAAGTTCTTCTTCGTGTTGATTTACCTGTTCTGGCGTGGGATTGCTATCGTCGTTGCCGAATATCCCGAGAATCGGGCAGGACAGGTCTTTTGTGTAATCGATGGGAGCCACGGGAGTCTTGTCATTCAAGTCTTCCGGTGACATCACGACGCGCCCGCCCCAGCAATCCACGACCGCGTCAAATCCCTCAACACGGCACGCGGCCAGGTAGGCATGCCTGCCGCCGGAACATGTGCCGAATATCCCCACCTTGCCGTTGACGTAGGGCAATCCGCGCAGGACCTTCATCGCGCCCTCGAGATCGCCGACAGCCTGGTCGTCGGGCAGCCCGCCGTCCGCGCGGACCTTGGCTGCCACGTCTTCCGGCGTGCCATGCCCTGTACGGAAATATAGATTCGGCATCAGCGTTACATATCCGTGATTGGCAAATTTGAAGGCCGTTTCGCGATACCATTCATCCCAGCCCGGCATGTGGTGTGCCAGCACCATCGCAGGGTACGGCCCCGGCCCCAGCGGACGCGCAAGATAGGCATTGATCATGTCGCCATTCGCGCCGGGCATTGTGACGGTCTCTGCCATGATCCCCTCGTATTGATCGGTTGTATACATGCTCGCTCCTTTGGTCTTGTGGATTTCGATACTATTCCTTATTTTATACCCAAGAAATTCCTCAAAAAATATAAGATCAACGCACCAACTGCCCAGACGCTGTAGCCGCTAACGATCATGGGGACGAGTTTCATGCCTGCCCGCGCCGCCAGCCAGATCGTAATTAGAAAGGCAAGGGTAGGGAAGAAGCCCAAAAGCAGGCTGAGACTGAATTGCGAAACAACCTGTTTATCGCCTGCATTGGATGAGTAAACGATCCATAGTGCGAGCGGTATTGCCAGCGGCATGGTGGCTGTCAGTGCGGCGAAGAGTTTGCTTTGTTTTTCCAGTACCGCCACAAGGATGATGACGATAATCGATAACACTACAGGGACTATATCTTGTGCTTTCATGCAGGCTCCGATCAGAATTTTTTCTCGATTGTATCAAGGATGGCACGCACGCTGTATGCATAGTCCAGGGTTTCATTTGAAACATCCAGCTGCAATATTCGGTTGGATGAGACGGATGCGAGCCACTCGTCCAGATAGGATTCGAAAAGCCCCGTGTCTTCTGCGCTGGCGATGTTGATACGCTCCCTTCTGGACAATCGGCCTACCACTGTTTCCTCAACTGTTTTCAATCGGACGATCAGTTCCGGCCCCGGCAGGAGTTCGCGTGCCAGCAGATAAAAGCGCCGGCATAGATCAAATTCATTTCGGCTTAGCAGGTTTCGGCTGAGAAAGAGGCGGGTAAAACCATGGAAGTCGAGATCGAGGCCGCCGTCCATCAATCCGATCTTGGGCGATGCGCGCAGTTCTTTCTCCTGTTCGGCGCGCAGGATAAGGTAATCCATCTGGTTGGCAAAGATGTAGCGCACATCCTGCTTTGCCATGGCCTGAAATGGACGCTCTATATGTTGTTCAAAGGCGGTCGTAAAAAGACCTGTTTTGGAAAGCGCATTAACAAGCGATGTCTTTCCGGCGCCGCTGGAACCGATGACCGTGATAAGTTTTGACATGTTGTTTTCTGCTTGCATATTACAATATTGTAACGAAAATGCTTATCCTGCTTATGGTAGAATCGCCCAGGTTATGAGCAAGCCGATAGTAATTACATCAGATGACCCTATATTAAGTTCACTGAACTTCAAGCCCTATAGAAGCAAGGTGGAGAGGAGGGTCATTCCTTTTTTTCCCGACTCCGATGAACCTCAATCGTTGGATGTAAAAACACCCTGGGGGGCAGTGTTGACTGCAAAAAAAGGTGATTTTTTGGTCAGTGAGATCGACACCCCCAATGATTACTGGCCCATCGATCCGGAGATCTTCGAAGAAAGTTATATCCTTACACGGCCGGGTTACTGTGCGAAAAATGCAATTACACTGCTCGTCCCGTTGACGGATATTACCCATGGCGATGAAGATCGAATGGTAACCGTGGTCAGCTTGGAAGGACCGGAGACTGTCCGTGCCGGTGATTTTTATTTGGCAAAAGGGATAAAGGGGGAGGTTTGGCCGTACCCAAAGGAAAAGATCGATGAAGTAATGACGCCTGCTTTATAGATCAGCAGGCGTTTTTTAGATATCTTACTTCTTCTTCTTCGACCGCGATTTTGATGGCGGTTTTTTTGCCTTAATAGGCTTTTTGGAGACTTTCTCGGTGATCTTGGTGCCAACGGCGTCTGCAACATTCTCTATGGTTTCGATCGTCAACTTGGTCGGGTTGATCTGTTCGACCATGCCGCCGGTGTCACGCATAAGATCGACCATGTGTTTTACCAGATGCACATCGAGGTCTTCGGACATATCGTTTTTTCCATCCCAAAGGGCTATCAAACGCACCTTGTCTATGCCGCGCATCAGCGAGGAATAAAGCGCCCAGCGATTGTTCCGTTCATGAATATTATCGTTCTCCTTGGGCAGGCCGACCCGTTCGTGTTGATAGAATTCGTCAACAATGGGATGGTTCCTCATCTTATAAAACCGCTCCACCCATTCTTCACCGCCCGGGCTGACAAAGTCCCGGATATAGGGTGCCTCGGCAAAGGGGAAGTAGGCATGTACGGGAACGCCGCGTTCCACGCAGCTCTCGACGAAAATGATCTCACTACCGGCATCCATGCCTGTGGTAATGGCGATATCGTCCGGCCCGGCGTTATGTTTTTTGAGCACAGAGCGGATCGCTGTTCGAATATCTTTTTCTTTTTCCGGAGGAAAGTGGCTGCCTATCTTGCGGGCATGGTTGACCATGTAGCCGGTAAAGAGAAAGACATGTCCGTCTCGCGGCGTATGATCCTCTTTTTTGCTGCCGGTTGTGCGTTCGTGTTCTTCCTCTTCATCTTTACGCATGCGCCTCAGTTCCTCCTGAATGACATCGATGCCGGCGTCCACAAATTCGGAGCGAAGGTCGAGAGAGTTCAGAATTTCCAATTGCGTAAGGGATGAGTTTAGGTAGAAGATGTTTCTGCGTGAGGCGGTGAGCGCTTTTCGGTAGGCGCGGGCAACCTCCTGGACAGTTTTGGCGGTTAGTACCTGGAGTTCTGCCATCGAAACGAGCGACCAGTAATCGGCTTTATCTGTGTCAAGGTAGGTCTCGAGGGCAAACATCAACGAACCGCGCAATTCTTCGAGGTTTTCCTTCACCCAGATGATCTCCGGGTCGGGGCTTTCGGGATTCTCGAACCTGTCTGCCAATTCCACCAGCAGATAGGAAAGTGTGAACGCGTTTATGCCCGGATAATATTCATTGAGATCGACACGATAGCCTTTAAGATACATATCGATCGATTTCAACAGCCAGTGGTAGGACTCGAAGGCTGTTTTCTGCCGATCCTCTGTTTTCTCGACCCACTTCCAGGATTCAACCCACATTTGCTTGTAAATGCGGCCAAGGGTGGATAAAGCTTCGCCATCGTTGGGGGTGTTGATGAGCAGGTTCTCGATCTTGACAATGGCTTCATCGACACGGCCGAGGCGATTGAGATTAAAGGCTTCTTCGCGGCGGAAGTTCGTGTTGCGTGAATTGACCTCCAGACCCTTGCGATATTGGACCAGGGCCAGTTCATAGCGGTTCATGTTCTTGAGCGCCTTGCCTGCCTCCCCGATCGCTTCTTCCTTGATGAGCGGGTTTTTAATTTCCTCGGTGAGCAGCAGGATGTCGCCAATCCGTTTTTGTCTTTGGGCAACCGTAACGCGTTCCTTCCATTGATTGTATTCGCGCCAAAACCCGGTTGCAAGCGGGGTTCGCAGCGATTTGCGGTCGGGTTCCACCAGGCCGGTCAGGATATTAAAGACCGGGCTGTGGACCGCTTCCGCTTCGGATGCCCATGTGTCGCGGGTTACGCGCGAGATGGCAGCCTTGTCTTTTTCGAGGAACTCAGGGTCGGGTATACCTTCCGGCGTGATATGATAGGGGATGGTGCGAACGTTGAACACGTCGAACGGCATGTAGGCGCGTCCGGCCTGAATATGGACGATGCCGCGTTTACGGAATGCATGTCGTATGCCAAGTTCATAGAACACATTGGCGTTGTCGATGCTCATATCCACGATGCACAGATCGGCGAGCAGCAATTCCTGGAACATGTCCGTGAGGATGTCGCCGCTGGTGGTTTCCTCGTCGGCGCGGAAAGGCTCAAAGCCGGCCATTTCAAGCGTCGGCTTGATGAGCTGCGTGTAGATCGCATTGAAGTCAATGACGGTCCCGTCACTGCCTGTTTTCCTTCCAAAAGGCATGATCACAAATGCGTGGGGGCGCACCTCCGGCCGCAGCGTCCCGGACCGGGTTTCTGTCTCATCTGAGGCGGTATCCAGGGTCTTGACTTTGGCAACCACCTTTTCCAGCTTCTCGGCAGGTTTTTCCTGTTTTTGCTCTTCTTCCTTCTTAGCCGATCCGGTCTCAATAATCGTTGGTTCCATGACAGTATTCCCTTCGTTCTTGTCCTTCTTGTTCAACCCCAATAAGCTTCGCAAACTCATATCGGAATTTGATTATCCCTTGACGTCATTCGATTTTGGGTAGCTGGCAAGGATGGCGTTGAGTTCCTCCTTGGAGGTGTCCCTGCCAATATCGATATGGGCATATTTCTTTGCGATCTCATCAAGCGATGATTTTATGGATGAAGCTTTTTCCCTGGCCGCTGCAGCCGCTTCCAAAACCGCCTCGCTCATGGCCTCCAGTTCCTTTTGGACAAGCTCAGAGGAGGCCTCCTCTGCCAGCGTACCCAGCGCCGCTTCAAAAGCCTCTTCGACCTTCTCTTCTGCATCCTCGAATGTTTTCCTGGCATAATCGACAAGGTTTTCTTCCATGGTTTTTTTGGCGCGCCTGGCTGAATCAGCCGATTCCTTGATGACGCGGTTGATCAGGCCGGCTTCTTCTTCGAGGTCGGCGTCCTTCAGGGCTTCCTGCATGGATTTGATGTATTCCATGTTTTGTGCCCACAGGATTTCCTCCGTACTTTTAACCATGCGATAGAACTCGGCATCCGTTCGTTCTTCCTGTTCAAGGTTGATCCAGTGATCATAGATCACCGATAGCTCGACGATAACCTTGCTGTAATTTTTGACGATGTTGTCGATATTACGGAGTTCCTGCCATCCCAAAAATGCGGCGGTCAGGGAGGCGGTGAGGGCGACCCAAATGCCGAGGCTGCCGCCTATAGCCGCAAGAAAGGCACCTGCGGCGCCGGAGGCAAGGATAAGCAACTGTAAATTGACGCGCCTTCTCTGGTGTATACGAACCTTGTTGCGGTGCCATGCGAGCTGGTTTTCAACCCGATATTTGAAATACTCGTCGCCTGTCAGATCATCGTACCCGTAATCGCTGGAGGGGTCATCTGCGTAGTACCTCGAATGCGCATCTCCTTCATACGGCTCAAGGACAAGTTCGCCTCCCATGCTGCGATATAACTGACGCTGTATTTCTGTCAGTCTCTTTTCAAGATATGCCCGGCGGTCGGGTTCGTTTTGCAGGATCGTGCGGTAGAAATAGATTTCCTTAAGGACCTCCTCAGCGCCTGCCCGCATGATCAGCCAATCGCCGCTGGAATAAAATGCCTTTGTAAACGCGGCCATGGCCGACCCGATAAGCGGGGTGGCGATGAGAAGAATCCTGAATCCCAGTCCAAGGATGGCTGGTTCGGTGGTCTCCGGGAAAATCTGGGACAGGATGGCAAACAGGGTCGCCAATACACCAAGAATGGCGATCCAGAGGCGCTTGTTTAGATGGGATTTTGTGCGCGCGGAGGCGTTCGTGTCAAGTTCAGAGAAGCGTGCCCACGCAAGTTGCAAAATCGGTGTTTTGTTTGTTTCATTGTCCATGCTTGATTCCTCCGGTGTTGATTCGGACATAGGTTTCGGCATTAATTTCCATGTGGGGTTGGCGGGTCTGAGTATCGTTCAATTTTTGGACAAATGCCTTGTCTTTGCGGGAGTACGAGATAAAAACACTCCCTTGGGAGCCTCGGTTCGTTCCCTAGATGCCTACGAACCATGCTGCAACGAATCCCTCGACGCCGTTCATATCCTTGACCTTCAGCCATTGGTTGTTGGCGCCGATCTTGGCCTCACCGCCGGGTTCATTGATGCTCAGTTCCTCTCCCAACGGCAGCCAGCGTATCAAGGTCGAATCGCTGACGGTGGGCTGTTTGCGGAATGCGACCGCGTGTGCGGTCGCTCTGACCTTGCCGGAGCCGGTCGATGTGTCCGCGGCGGGCGGGATCTCCCCATCCTGAATGGTCGAACCGCTTGCGTACTGGACGTACCAGGCTGCCACAAACCCTTCGGTGTTTTGCGCGTCGCGCACTTTGATCCATTTGCCGACCACGCCGATCTTTGGGATGGCAAAATTGGCCGGTTCGAGGCAGACCAACTGCTCGGTGACGGGAATGCGGCGGATTAGGGTCTCAGGCGCGATCTTCGGCATGGATCGAAAAGCCAACTCCTCGGTGGGGACGAACGCCAAAGCGCTGGGCGGCAGGGGTTCTGCCGGCGTGGTTGAGGTTGTCGAAGTGGAAACAGGCACGGTTGAGACAGGAGTCGCAGCCCCTCCTTTTTTATCCGAGAGGTACCATGCGGCTACGTGCCCCTGGTCGCCGGTCGGATCCTGGACGTTGATCCACTTGCCGTTCACACCGATCTTGGCTTTGGCTGTCGACTTGGGTTCAAGGCAGATCAATTCAGTCCCCATTGCCAGGCGCTTCCAGAGATAGCCGCTGATGGACGGGTCGTTCCGCAGGGCGAGATCGTCCTCGCCGACGTACAGCAGGAATTTATCGGCAGGGACGGGAACTTTCGTCATTTTTGGAGGCTCGGGCGGCGTGGCGCTGTACGAGTCGAACCACAGAACCGCGCTGATCTCCTTGGCGAGGGTGGCGCCGTTGTATTTGTAGCGCGTAGTCAGCAGGACTTCCTTATCCGGACCGTCACCGCCGTATTTATAGGGGTCGTAAAGGACGTAATCGTCACCCTTCTTTTCCTTTACCAGCACAAAATGGGTTTGAATGCCGGCCTGTTTATTCCAGTCGACCTGCAGGATGACCGGTTTGCCCTGGGCCACGGCTGCATCGATCTGTGCGACCGGTGCCGGGGAATTCTCGCAGGGCTGCATATCGCGATAGGCGCAGTTGGGCCAGATAAAGGGCAGGACGCTGGGGATAAAAAACGCTCCCTGAAAGCCGCCGGCCTTTTTCATCTTCTCGTTGACGGTTTCGGGAGTTTCGTTATAACCGATGCCGTTCAGCATCATGGTCGCGGAAGTCAGCAGACAGCCCCAGCCGCCGATGGTTTCTGACGAGTTTCCAAGCTTGGTGTTCTTCCATTTTTCGTCGTTTTGATAAAGATTCTCGGTCTTGAACATGCCAACCTCCTGGAATAAATAATAAAATATAAGTCGTCGATCGAAATAAATTTTACAAACATTTGCTCAAGGCGGCGTCCCCGCCGCCGAGGACGGCGGCTCAAGCAGGGAATTGTTTTCTAAAAACTTACGGACGACTACTTAGGACCTGGGACTGAATATGGTTATTTTACTCCAAATTCGACTCCCCTT
The DNA here is from genome assembly GCA_035465095.1 of Anaerolineales bacterium. Taxonomy (GTDB): domain Bacteria; phylum Chloroflexota; class Anaerolineae; order Anaerolineales; family Villigracilaceae; genus Defluviilinea. The sequence goes on from DATHRQ010000341.1 coordinate 7,855, forward strand.
TTAATATTACTTTTGTAATGGGGACGACTTCCGCTTCGCGCCTACCGGCTGCCTGCTTCTCCGAATCAGTCTTTTTCTCCCTTATCCGCCTGCGTGGACAGGTCCCACCAGCGTGAAAGGTGCCTGAGCGGACGGTGCGGATGGTCGGCATAATGCGAAATGTCGTTGAACAGCATCAGCCGCGCGCGGACGGGATCCTTGAAGTCCAGAATATTCAAACAGGCCGGTGACTGGTCGAGGCGGTCGCGATAGCCTCGGACGTCGAATCCCAGCAAACTGCTGATGATGAGCCGTATGGTGGCTTTATGCGAAACGACCAGGATGTTCTTGTCCTTGTGCGTATCCACCACTTCGCGGATGATCGGCAGCGCCCGCGCCAGCACGCTGATGCCCGACTCGCCGCCTTTCGGCGCGAACGTGAACGGGTCGGCTTCCCAGGCTTCATATTCATCTCCATGGCGCTCTTCGACCTCTTCGCGCGTCAATCCCTCCCAGTGACCGTGGCTGATCTCCTGCAAGCCGTCTTTTGGGATGGGCGTCAGGTTGTGCGGTTTGGCGATGATGGCGGCGGTCTCCAGTGTGCGGTCGAGGGGACTGCTGTAGACCACATGGATGTTGTCGTCTGCGAGCCGGTTCGCGAGCAGCCCCACCTGGTCGCGGCCCTCATCGGAGAGAAAGACGTTCTCCGCGCCGGAGAACTTGTCTTCGGTTGAGAGCGGCGTTGCGCCATGGCGTACGAGGTAGAGTCGGGTTGTCATGGCTCTATTCTAACGCGATTGTTGAGAATATTTTAGGGATTACAATAATAGGAGACCTTCGGTCGACAATCGGCGGGGACGGAGTCCCGCGCCGAGCGAGGATTATTGGCTGATAGCAACACTTGATCGTCAACTCTATTTGACCTACGATTTTGATTTGTGATGAAATTCGTGTTCCAGCATCATGGGTCATTTAGACAAACCAGCATTAATTTGTGCCTCGATACTTTCACGGCTTTGTTCGCCAAATCCCCGCCAAAGGATTTCACCTTGCGGATTTAGCAAGACATAGCCTGGGTGTCCCGGGAGAGCGTAGGCTCGGAATGCCTGCTGACCCTCCACTGCATTGGCATCCAGTTC
>DATHRQ010000342.1:0-3112 GCA_035465095.1 Anaerolineales bacterium
CCACGATGGCATCTTACAGGTGCTCGATAAGAAATGGGATGACCTGAAGATGATCAAGCAGGTTGGCCGCCATGCCGGGGTGGTCACTTTCCCGGATGCGGAGTATTAGAGTAGGAGTTGCCGATGTCTGAACGTTTTCAAATCACCCGCGCTGCCGAGGTGGAGTCATTGTCAGTGTTTCGAGATTTTATCTCGGACTGTTGTGCCAGGTCAAACGTCCCGGATGAAACGGTGTTCGAATTGAAACTGGCTGTGGACGAAGCCTGTACCAACGTCATCGAACACGGATATAAAGGCATGAATCCTGGCTCGATCATCCTTTCCTTTCGTATCGAATCGGACCGTATCCTGGTGCAGATCACGGATTTTGGTCACGTCTTTGAGCCTGCATCTGCCCCAAAACCCGATGTGGAAGCCGCGCTTGAAGACCGCCCATTGGGCGGTTTGGGTTTATTCCTGATCTACAAGACCATGGACAATATCGATTATGTATCCTCTGAAGACGGAAATACGCTGACGTTTACAAAATTTATCAAGTGAGACTCTGAAACTCGATGGAATTTCAAACGAACCCCTACCTTATCTGGCAGTTGATTCCCGGTGTCATTTTGCTTGGGATCGGTATTTATATTCAAACCCGTCCTGTGAAGAAACGTGAATCGAACGCATTCGCTGCACTCATGTTCGGTGGTTCCCTTTGGGCATTTGCCGATGCCATACAGTTGCTCACGCCAAATGTGATGTGGCAAACGGTTTGGAACAGCATAAAGTATTTCGGTATTATGCTCATTCCCACCTCCTGGTTTCTTTTGTCAATTAACCTGACCGGGCTTTTGCGCCCGGGCATCAAGAAATATGAAAATTTCTTTTGGGTATTTCCCGCCTTTTCTTACCTCGCGCTCCTCACCACCGGCTGGCATAAACTTTTCTTCACGTCGTTCGAGATGAATTCCGATGGCGGTTATGCGGTGCTGACAAATCAATTTGGGTTTCTTTTTTATGTACACACGGCGTATTCCTATATCGTATTGATTGCAGGAGTCATCCTGCTGACGATTTCCCTTGTGACAAGGTTCAAAAAATACGGTACTCAGGCCTACGGATTGATCATCGGTGTACTCGCGCCATTGATCGGGAATGCATACTTCCTGTTTGGTTCACCGCCCCCGGGTTTTCCCGACCCAACGCCGATTATCTTCACTGTAACCGGTATTGCCTTTGCCTGGGCGATCTTCGGCGGTCACATGCTGGAAGTGGTGCCGCTCGCGCATGAATCCATAGTACGAAAATTGTCCACAGGCGTGATGGTCCTGGATGCAGATAAAAATATCCGCGATATTAACGACTCTGCGCGCGAGATGCTGGGATTGGCATCCAAAACATATGTGGGTGATTCATTGACAGCGTTGGTCGAGCAGAACAGGGATGTGGCTTTGGTAGTGAATGATGCCTTGGATGCATCCCTGCACGGTGACAGGGAATTACAGATAGAGTTTCCAACTACAAATCGAACGTTTGATGTTCATGTTTCACATTTTGGAGACAGTCGCGATAATACGGCGGGCTGGCTGGTCCAGTTTAACGATATCAGTGGGGAAAAGCTGGCGGAAGAAAATGTCATCGCTGCCCAGAAAACAATGAGGGCTGTGCTGGATACGTTGCAGGACAGTTTCTTTGAAGCTGACCCAAGCGGTGTGATCACATATGCCAATCGAGCCTTTATTACCAACTTGGGTTTCACAAAATGGGAGGACGTGCAGGGAAAGAATTTCAGGAATTTCACTGACCGAAAAAGTGTTCGTGAGATCTTTGGGAAATTCAAACTGCTCTATGACACAAAAAAATCTCTGGAGCCATTTGAGTATCTCTACCGAACAAGGGATGGGCGGTCTCTCATTGGCGAAACCACTGTTTCACCAATCATGGAAGGGGATAGAGTAGTTGGTTCGCGTGGTGTTATTCGCAATGTGACCGACAGGGTGAACGCCGAACGAGAGGTTCTGAAGCAAAAAGATACACTTGATAGTCTGCTTCAACAATCTCCCATTGCCATGGTTATCAACGATAAAATGAATCAGATCACGATGGTCAACCCTGCCTTCGAGAAATTGTTCGGCTTTTCGCAGGATGAGATTTTGGGTAGACGATTGGACGAGCTCTTGCCGCCTCTTGACTCGGGCGGTTCGGATCGATCTAAAGTAACCAATGAAAGTATTACCAAAACATCATCATACGTTAGAAAACGCAAAGCGAAAGATGGAAGCGTCCTTGATGTGGAAATATTCAACACACCATTCCACGTAGGCGGCGAACGATTTGGTTACCTGACGTTCTATAACGATATTACAGAAAGACTTGAGGCGGAAGCGAACCTCGAGAGGACACAAAGTTCCTATTTTGCAGTGCTTGAAACATTGCAGGATCCATATTTTGAAGTTCTTCCATCCGGCGTTTATTCCTACGTAAACAAGGCTTTTTGTGACGCAGTGGGCTATACCAAAGAGGAATTGCTTGGCAAGTTCTTCCGAATTGTTTCTTCAAGAAAATCCGTGCGGCCAACGATTCAAAAATTTGCTGCGATGTTCGTGGATGGCAAACCGATTCCGCCATTCGATTTTACCTATCGCCGCAGGGATGGACAGGAGTTTGTGGGCGAAATAGTGGTCTCGCCCATTGTTGAGGATGAGAACGTAGTGGGTGGACGCGGTATCATCCGAGATATTTCGCTCCGGGTGCAGGCGGAGGAAATTCTTCGTCAGGCAAAGGAGGCTGCGGAGTCTCGTGCCGGAGAGTTGGCTGCCATCAACCGTGTTGCGGCAAAAGTCAGTCAATCGTTGGACCTGAAGGATATTCTCCAATCGGTATGCAGGGAATTGACTTCGATCTTCGAGATCCGTAATGCCGGTGTCGGGCTTCTTACTCCCGATAAGAAAAATCTGGAGATCGTTGCCTTTCACGCCATAGACCCGCAAGAGAAAAGCGCCATGGGATTGATCCTCCCCGTGGAAGGCAACTCATCGTAAACGGAGGTTATCAGAGACAGGAAAACTGTCGTCATTCAGGATGCGCAGAATGACCCGCGCACAAGTTCCATTGCCGACCTCTCAAGGAC
>DATHRQ010000343.1:0-3866 GCA_035465095.1 Anaerolineales bacterium
CCCAGCCGCTCAATCGGATGAAATTTGAATTGTTCATATCAATCTCCTTTTGCAGATGCATCATAGACACACTGCGTTACAGATGGATTTCATTGTAAGTCTACAACCTCCTGTAAGGGGAGAGTCAAGGTCTGATTTGTCGGGAATTTCCGCGTCAATTACTGAGTGATTGGAGTTGAATAGCTAATGGACGGATGACTACTGCTCCCAATTTAATACTGTTAGAAGCAGGCTCTCGAATTTCTCCCGGTCTGCGTTCACTGCGACCCGGATCATCGGACCGTTTGGATCTGGTTTTGTGTAGCCGCTTTCGGAACCTTCCTCCTCTATAACCCTCAATCGCAACTCTTCAAAAGTGGCAATGCTTTCATCTGTAAAGACCGCGGATGTGAGGGAATCCCAAAATTGGAATCCGCCGCTGTCAACAAAATCGATATTGGCCGTCAATATTTCATGGATAAGATGCGCAGAGGGAGTGTTGAGGCTATCTTTCAACGCGTTGTAAAAATTCCGTGTCACGGGTACATCCCTGGTCGCATCCAATGGGACCAGGGTAATTGGTATACCTGATTCGAAAACGATGTTTGCCGCTGCAGGATCAATGTAGATATTCCATTCGGCATGTTGGTTATCGATCCCAACTCCAGAGTTGCCTACATTCCCATCCACGTTGACCGCGCCGCCCATGATGAAAATTTCCTTGATGTTGGATGTGATTGATGGATCTTTTTGAATTGCCTCGGCGATGTTCGTTAACGGACCAACCGCCACAATTGTGACGGGTTCGTCCGAATTCTGAACGATGTCAATGATCAAGTCTGCCGCGCTGAGTTCAGATGATTTCCCGCCTTTCGGAATGGTCACTCCGTACGCATTGTCAGCGCCCTGACGCCACTCTGCCGGAAATTCGTGGTTCCCGGCCAACGGCGTTTCGTTTCCGCATGTGACAGGAATCTCCTCGCGCCCGCTCAACTCCACCAGCCCCAAAGCATTGACCACACCCGCTTCACAATGTGCCTCGCCTGTGCCGGTAACGGTGATGGCTTTCAGGTCCACGTTGGGATGCGATAACAGGAATAAGGCCGAGAACATATCCTCGTGCGCCATGTCCGTGTCGAAAATGACAGGCTTTGGTGTTTGCACCTGGATCATACTGGAATCAGGTGCAGGAGGCTTTGCACATCCTGCAAGCAGGATGGATATGACAAGAACAACGGAAATAATAGGCGATGACTTATATTTGTGCATGAGAACCTTCTTCATTTGATGTACCTATTACTTTTCCAAAAATCGCACTCCCTACCAAAGCTGTTACCCACATTGACAGGAAAGTTGTTGGGAGCATTACAGGTCGTCCGCTGCCGACTTTGAAGCCAAGAAATTGCATCGCGAACATGATAGCCAGATACAAGCCCAATCCGGTGATGAAACCCAACACGAGGAGTTTCAGAGAAAGTTTCAGGTCTTTCAATCCAATCCCCAATGCTAAGCCTGAAATGCCACAGACAAGTCCAGTCCAAGGAGCGAAGAGGATACCGAACTCCAGATTTCCAGCTCCCTTGAATGATTCCATCCAACGAACTATGGGGTGGCTTTCATTGGGATTGGATAAGATCAGGAGAATAATTCCCACCACGCCCAATGCAAAACCAAGCCCGCCGAAGACATTAAATATTTTGTTGGTAGGTAGTCCCAAACGGAATCCCAGTGAACGTGCCCATAGATATCCTGCACCAAAATGCACAATGAACATAACGGTGATTCCCGCGGGCGTATATACATCACCCACCCCCAAACTTTTCATGATCGGAAGTAGGATGAGTACAAATACAGGAATTGCGGGTATCAGCCAAAACCCGGCAAGGAAAGGGCGTTTAGATTTTGATGTGTTAAGAGTTGTGTCCATGATTATCTCCTAGGGCATTACATTTTCCAATTTGGGTAGCGACAACAAATAAGCACGGATGGCACGCAATTCGGAGTCGGTCATGTTGGAGAAAAATTTCCAGGGCATGAAGGAGTCGAGTTCACGTCCGGATGGATGCGTGCCGGTTCGGATCACACTGATAAAGGTTTCCTCTGACCAAAAGCCGGGTTCTCCGCCGGGAGTCAGGTTCGGTCCGATAGGCGCACTGGGAGCGACCTGCCCGCCGGCCAATTCATCCCCATGACATGCGCGGCACTGACCGATGGTGACGAGGTACTCGCCATACTCAGGCGTTTCGCCTTCCGCAGGAGCCGCTGCGAACGGGGCATCGTGATCGATCACACGCCCCGACATCTCCTCTGCCAACGGACCTGCGCCAACCAGAGCATATAACATTGGACCAGGCTTGGTCTCGGGCAGTACATTGTCCACGGGCGGGATGGTCTTCATGTAGGCGATGATGGAGGTGAGATCCTCCTCGCTCATCACATGGAAGAACGACGACGGCATGACAATGACACTGCGTCCCCGTTGGTTGACGCCATGATAGACCGCGCGAACCCAGTCCTCGTCCGAATAGGATGCGCCGACTCCGCCTTCGCCGGAGGTCAGGTTTGGGGCGACGACGATTCCCTCTTTGCCGGGATTATTGATAATATAATCCCCGGAGAAATCCATTCCATGACAATAGCCGCAGTGGGCAACCGCCTGCACGAGATGTTCCCCGCGAGCGATGGAAGCCTCATCCGTTGGGATTTCGATCCCGTTTACAGCGATGTCGTAGGTCTTATTGAAGCGAACATAGCCAGTGATCAGAACCACAGCGATTGCGATCACGATCAATCCAATGAGGCCGCCAACGATCTTACCGATAAGTTTCAAAGCTCTTTTCATTTTTGTCTCTCCTTTACTCTACAAATAGGTGCGCTAAACAGAACCGAAGCGCGTTCACACATCAGCCAAACTTTATTGCAAGACTTCTTTTATTTAGTTGTTATCCATCTTTTCCCCTGTATCCACCGGCAATTGTGCTTCGATGACATATTCCGCGGGGTTGGATGTATGCAATGGACCGCGGTGATGAAATAAACGTATCAGACTGTGCGGTTGGTATCCATGCAGGATCGCCCAACGGCGGAGCAGGGTTGCCGGCTCTACAAAACCTGCAGGATCTTTGCGACTATCCGGTTCTATGAAGAGGGTTGCAGCAGTTTCAACCGCCGGTTCATTTCGGACTGTTAGCTGCCCAATATACTCAAGTGTGACCGACTCCTGGGCATCTGTCACACCGATCAGAATCTCATGCTGCTTTTCTCCGATTTCAGGTGCATGGAAAGGTATGATCGTCTCGCCATGAAAGACATCGTATACAACGCCCGTATGCTGGATCACGCCATCCTCGATCGCTTTTCTAATTGTGCTTGCCACCCTTTCCCTGTGAGCCAATAGCTCTTCCATTGGGAGCGTGAGATCGGGTCTATCGAAAAAGGACAGGAACCGCATCGGCTCGAGACGTTTCATAACTACGTCCAATTCAGGGAAGTTAATCTCCGCTTCGATCATCCGCAAACGGAACTCGACCATCGAGAGCTGTCTGTGTGCCTCGCGCATTTCCTGATGGATCTCCGCCTGCTTGAAGTGCAGCATGCCGCGTATCTCATCAGTGGGTAGTTCCTTTTCGAGCATTAAACCGATCTGCTCGAGCGAGAGCCCCATCTCCTTGAGCGCCATGATGCGGTGGATGCGCGGCAGTTGCTCCACCTCGTAGAACCGATAGTTGGTAACGGGGTCGATGTGAACGGGTTTGATCAACCCCAGTTCATCGTAGTGATGCAGGGTTTTGACCGTCACCTGGCTCAGGCGTGAGAATTCACCGATCTTCAGCATGGCTTAGGCAGGTTGTCCTTGTTGGGATGTTTTTGTATCATCGGTCACATCG
>DATHRQ010000344.1:0-5945 GCA_035465095.1 Anaerolineales bacterium
TCGGATCTCGAAAAAGCCGCGCGCTTGAAGTATGGCGAAATGCGCGATCTGGAGGAAAAGATCCAGGAAGCCGAAGCAAACCTCAAGTCCATGCAGAGCGAAGGCTCGCTGCTAAAAGAAGAAGTGGACGCGGAGGAGATCGCTGCCATCGTGGCGCGCTGGACGGGCATCCCCGTCTCACGGTTACTGGAAGGCGAGACTCAAAAGTTGATCCATATGGAAGAGCGGCTGCATCGGCGTGTTGTCGGGCAGGATGATGCCCTCAGTGTCGTCTCGAAGGCAGTGCGGCGTACCCGCGCAGGCTTGCAGGACCCGAACCGCCCGATCGGTTCTTTCATATTCCTGGGGCCGACGGGTGTCGGTAAGACCGAATTGGCGCGTGCCCTGGCGGAATTCATGTTCGATGATGAACACGCCATGATCCGCATCGATATGAGTGAGTACCAGGAAAGACATACCGTCTCGCGTTTGATCGGTGCGCCGCCCGGATATGTCGGTTATGACGAAGGCGGACAGCTGACCGAATCGGTGCGCCGCAGACCATACAGTGTGGTGCTGTTCGACGAGATCGAGAAGGCACACAGCGAGGTTTTCAATGTGCTGTTGCAGCTGCTGGATGACGGTCGCCTGACCGATGGACAGGGCCGCACGGTCGATTTCCGTAACACGGTCGTGATCATGACCTCCAACCTGGGCAATGAGTTGTGGGAGGGTGGACGCGATGTGAAACGAAGTGAGATCACCAAGGTCTTGCAGGCGCACTTCCGACCTGAGTTCCTGAACCGTATCGATGAGATGGTTGTCTTCCATCCGTTAAAGAAGGAGCATCTGTCGGGCATCGTGGATATCCAACTGCGCCATGTCAGCAAACTGCTGACCGACAAAGGTTATCAACTCGAAGTCAGCGAAGCCGCGCGCGAATACTTGGCCGAAGTTGGCTATGATCCCGATTTTGGGGCGCGCCCGCTAAAGCGTGCCATCCAACGGGAATTGCAGGACCCGCTGGCGTTGAAGATCCTGTCCGGCGATTTCCAGGAGGGAGAAGTCATTCGCGTGGATCGCGATAAGGACGGTTTGGTATTCACGTCCGCCGTGCAGGGCGAAGTGGTGGAAGCCTAAATAACAAAGAGACCGCAGGCGAATAACCTGCGGTCTCTTTGTTTACGATGGTTATTATTCTTCCAGTGTGCTTATGTCACCTTCGTCCAGTCCCTGCGCGCGCGCTTTCAACACACGGCGCATGATCTTGCCGGAGCGTGTTTTGGGTAGTTTGTCCACGTTATTCACTTCCTCGGGACGCGCAATCGCGCCCATGGTTGCGGCCACATGCTGACGAAGTTCCTCGGCCAGTTCGGGTGTGCCGGTCACTCCGGTCCGTAAAAGGACGAAGCAGTGGATGCCCTGTCCTTTGACCTCGTGCGGGAGGCCGATGGCCGCCGCTTCAGCAACATCAGGATGGCTGACCAGCGCTGATTCAACTTCAGCCGTCCCAAGCCTGTGTCCGCTGACTTTGAGCACGTCATCCACGCGACCGATGATCCAGAAGTAGCCGTCCTGGTCGCGTTTGGCCGAGTCGCCGGTCGTGTATTTGCCGGGATTCTTCGACCAGTATTGCTCGACATAGCGATCTTCGTCGCCGTAGATCGTCCTGAGCATGGAGGGCCAAGGGTTCTTCAAAACGAGATATCCTTCCGTATCGTCGCCGACCGGGTTGCCCTCCTCATCCACGATCTCGGCTTCCTGCCCAAAGAACGGACGGGTGCCAGAGCCGGGTTTGAGCGGAACAACAGGGGTCGGTGTGATCATGAACATGCCGGTCTCGGTCTGCCACCAGGTGTCCATGATCGGGCATTTTTCATTCCCGATGACCTTGTAATACCACTTCCAGGCCTCGGGGTTGATCGGTTCTCCGACGGAGCCGAGCAGGCGCAGAGAAGAAAGATCGTGCTTGTTGGGCCAGGCATCGCCAAAGCGCATCAATCCGCGGATGGCGGTCGGGGCGGTGTAGAGCACAGTGATCCCATATTTTTCAACACACTGCCACCAACGATTTGGGTAGGGGTAGGTCGGTCCGCCTTCGAACATGAAGGAGGTCACCCCGTTGATCAGCGGGCCATACACGATGTAGGAATGCCCCGTGACCCAGCCCGGGTCGGCTGCACACCACCAGCGGTCTTCCTCTTTGAGATCGAAGACATACTTGAGCGTTGTGTACGTGCCGACCATATATCCACCGTGGGTATGCAAAATGGCTTTGGGTTTGCCCGTCGAGCCGGAGGTATAAAGGATGTAGAGCGGATCTTCGGCATCCAGCACCTCGGTGGCGCATTTGCCGTTCGCGATGGGAAGCGCGCACAGATCGTGGTACCAATGATCACGACCTGCCTCCATATTTACATCCTCATCGACTCGTTTAACGACGATCACATTCTCGACGGTTGGACAGCCCTTGAGCGCCTCATCCACGGTCTGTTTTAGCGGAATAACCTTTCCGTTGTTGAAACTCCTGTCCATGGTGATGACAAGTTTCGACGCGCTGTCTTCGATGCGTCCCTGCAATGCATCCCCCGAAAAGCCGCCGAACACGACCGAATGGATCGCGCCGATCTTGGCACAAGCTAGCATCGCAAATACGATCTCCGGGATGCGCCCCATATAGATGGTGACGCGGTCGCCTTTGGTTACGCCCATGGCCTTGATGATGTTCGCGAAGCGCGACACTTCCCGGTTCATTGCGAAATATGAGTATGTGCGATGATCTGTTCCGTCTTCGCTTTCCCAGATCAGGGCCAGTTTGTTTTTTCGATAGGTTTTGAGATGTCTATCTATTGCGTTATGAACAATGTTGGTTTTCGCCCCTGTGAACCATTTGAAGAACGGTTTGTTCGAGTCGTCCAGAACCTTATCCCACTTCTCGAACCATTCCAGTTCGTTTGCTTCGGCCTCCCAGAATGCCTGCGGGTCTTTCAAAGCTTTTTCAGCCATCGCATCCCAGTCTTTTGCGTTTGCCTGGGCAACGACCTCCTCCGATGGATAATAAACATCACCTTCCAAGTCTTTTTGATTTTTCGCCATAGTCACTCCTCCAAATGAATTTCGATAAGATTATTTTACTCCTCTTTAAGATGGGGAAACAGTTGATTTCAGGATTGCGGCCTTATACTGGCTCTTTGATTATATATTAATGCTGCAAAAACAACTTTTCCGTTTGTAATACGATCACGAACTTTCCAGGTGAGAATACCATGATCGCCTTTGGGCTCGATCTTTGTCTTTGTCAGGGTTGAAGGGCTCTTCTAGAGATTTTCGTTGCGCAGGAGATAACCTTGAATTATTATCCCGGCAATGAATAAAATGATGAAAATGAGGCTTGAAGAGCCTATTTCAGGAAAAAAGGAATCAGTGACCAACGAAGCTCCGGCGAGGGATGACAGGGTAATGACAGCCCAGTCAAAGAGAAAGCTGACCATTAGAACACCAATGATGCCTCCAATGATGAATATGCCCCATGACAAAATGCCGTCATTCAGCCCAAGCATGCCTATAATGATTGACAGAACATATCCACCCGCCAGAAAGCCGGCGACACCAATTGCAATTGCCTGCAATGAGACAGCCAACCAGGCAAAAAGAATCCCGACTATGAGGCCGATAATAATAACCAGCCACTCTGGTCCCTGCAGGAAGTTGTTTGCGAGTTGGGCGCCTGTTAGAAACCCCATAACGCCAATGAAAATCCAGAACATCCTTCGTCCTGCGACGAGCAGTGCGATGCCAAATATTCCATTGATAAAACCAAGCATGGGTACCTCCTATTTCAGAAGAGAGTCTCAGATTAACGATCCATGCAAATGCTGATCGTTTTTACCTGTCAGAGTGCTTTTGCATTTGAAAGATCACAACCTGTATCAGCGCTCCGACGATAAAGATGCCGGCGCTGACCAATGTTTTGGCTGTGCCAAATATGGGCAGTATGCCATAAAGAATATAGGTGCCAATAAAGGTGGAAACAATGATCATGGCCCAGTCAGTGAACAGGCCTATTATGATGGCGCCAAGTACGCTCCCTACAAGAAATGGCAGTACAGGGATGGCAAGGCTGTTTGGTGCGTAGAGTTCGCTGAAGACGTATCCGCCGATAAGAAATCCGCTGACATAGTAGCCGGCGCGTTTGTCGAGGCTGGTCATGATGGCGGCAATGACGGCAAGTCCGATGATAAACGCGTTATCAGACCATGAAGGCCATGTCGAGGGCAGCAGCGGCGTCAGGCGGAAGCCGAGAAAAGCCGCCATTGCGGCAGAAAAAAGGAAGCTAAGCTCACGACCCAGAATGAGGATCATCACCCCGATGGCGCCTAGAATCAGTGAAAGTGACATGACAGACTCCTTTCCTGTGATGAATTGTATATTATTTTTTGGTTTGAAGGATCTCGCGCAGGCTGGTTCGCAGTGGTTCCGGCAGGTCTGGCAGCATGCGCCTTAATGATACTGCAGGCAGCGGACTTTTTGTTTTCTTTAATGTTTGTGCAATGAAGAATAGGGTCTCATCAGGCGAGGCGTTGTAGAGAGCCGTGAGTAGTGCCTGCATGTCGAACTGCAAGGCAGCAGGTGCAGATTTAACGATCGGCTCGGCAAGATCAAAGATGGGAGGCAGGTTATCGTAGTTTGGGTTGTTCACAAGCGGAACGATGGCCTGGATGCCGTTTGACCACATGCGTTTGCGTGCGGGGTGCAGCCATTCCTTGACGAGTATGAGGAAAAGTTCGGGCGTTTCGTTCCGCAGGCGTGTCAGGCTGGTGGTAAGCAGTGCGGCGCGTACGTCCGGGTCGCGGACTTGTTGCGTCCAGGCGGTTAGACGGGCCAGCAGGCGTTCCTCCTGCGGCGGGATGCGTCCAAGCAAAAAGGCGGCCAGCAGGCGTGTTTCGAGCCAGCCTTCATCCCAGAGCGCATCGGCCAGTTCAAGCGCCTGCACAGGCTGCTCTTCTGCGACAGGACCCAATACGGTCTCGATCTGACGCAGGACGACGGGCGGTGTCCGATATGTCGGCAGGACGGAGGAGGGCGCCACGCCCTGGCTGCGTAATGTGCGGTTGACGTAATAGTCCAATATCTCGCGATGTTCGCGCAGAAACTCATCCGGCTGGTCGAAGAGGGTAGCCAGGTGCGCAGTTTGTTTTTTGAGGCGGGCAAGATCTATGGCGGGCATGGTTGCTTGCCGTCATTGCGAGGGCGAAGCCCGAAGCAATCTCCAACTATGATACGGGATTGCTTCGTCGCTGGCGCTCCTAGCAATGACGGGGTTTTAGTACGCTCTCGCGAAATATACCTTACGCTTGGCAGGCCTTCCACAAACGACGCAGATGCTTTCCTCATAATTCTGGTCGAAGGGGATGACCCGTGTGGTGGCCTTGGTGTCTTCCTTGACCCTGGCTTCACATTCTTTGGATTCGCACCAGTAGGCGAATGCCCATCCGTCAGCGACGATCTTCTTTAGGTCGTCGTAATCCCTGGGCTCATGGATGTTGGCGTCGCGGAAATCAGTGGCGCGCTTGAGTAGTGAATCCTGTATCTCGACCAGGAGCCCGTTCACAGTCTCAACGAGACCCGCCTGTGGGACAAAGGATTTGCCGTCTCTGCCGGGGATGTCACGGCGGGCGAGCGCAACGGACTCTTTTTCGATGTCCTTGGGGCCGATCTCCACACGGACGGGCACGCCGCGCATCTCCCAATCGTTGAACTTGAATCCGCTGCTGACGTTATCGCGGTCGTCCATTTTGACGCGGATTCCAGCCTCCTTCAGTTCCATGAAAATGCGGTCGGCAACTTCCATCACCTGGGCCTTGTCTTCTTCCTTTCTGTAGATGGGAACGATAACAGCTTGAATGGGCGCAAGGCGGGGGGGCAGCACCAACCCCTGGTCGTCGCCGTGGGTCATGATGATCGCG
>DATHRQ010000345.1:0-4302 GCA_035465095.1 Anaerolineales bacterium
GAATCCGTGATATCTGACTTTAAAGGGAATATCCTAGACTTGGCCGAGCAGGCTGCCCGTGAGGGGTTTTCGCCGCTCATCATCGCAGGCGGTGATGGCTCGATCGGCGATGCGGTTAACGGGCTGGCCCGTGCAGCGGGCACTTTGGAGACAGCCCTCGGTCCCCTCGGAATTATGCCTGTCGGCTCAGCAAACGATCTCGTTCACAACCTGTCCATTCCACTCGACCTCAACGAAGCAGCGCAGGCCATCGCTAAGGGGAACACGACCACCATCGATGTCTGTCAGTTGAACGAGCGATATTTTGTCAACAACTCCGCCATCGGCCTTGAACCCTATGTTAACACCAAACAGGAAAAGATCACCTGGATCAAGGGCATCGCGCGCTATCTGGTTGCGGCAGTGCAGGCCATCATGGACAAGAAGGAATGGATGGCGAAGATCGAGTGGGATGACGGTTCGTATGAAGGCCTCATCTCTTTGGCTTCGGTTGGGAATACAGCGCTGACAGGCGGTGTTTTCTTCATGACACCGCATGCCGATCCCTATGACGGCAAATTGACCTTTGTTTACGGTTATCGTCCAACAAGATTGGGCATGTTCCAGGCATTGCCTCGCACGATGAAATCCGATGAGGGCAGTTATGTTGAAATGGATGGCATCCACGAGATGGATTGCACGTATGTCTCGATCAAACTTGAACAACCCTGCCCTGCTCACACGGACGGGGAGTTGCTCGCCGAATGGGGTCAGGAATACGAATATAAAATTTACCCGAAACGGCTGAACGTCATCGTCCCTTGACAGATATGAGCATCGAGCTTTCCATCAAGCCAATTAAACAAAATCTATGGGCAGATTTCGAGGAACTGTTCGGCCCTAACGGCGCGTGCGGCGGATGTTGGTGCATGTATTGGAAGTTACGCGGCAAGGCTTATGATGAATCCAAAGGATACGCTGCCCGCCAGATCCATAAATCCATTGTGGATGCGGGGACGGTCACCGGCTTGCTGGCATATGCGGACGGGGAGGTGGTCGGCTGGGTGGCGGTCGAGCCGCGCTCGGATTATGAAAAACTGGCGCATTCCCGCATCCTCAAGCCGGTCGATGATCAACCCGTCTGGTCGGTGACCTGTTTCTATGTGGCGAAGAGGTATCGCAGGCAGGGAGTCACTGTTAGCTTGCTGCAGGCCGCGGTCCGGCACGTCAAACGCATGGGCGGAAGAATCGTAGAAGGCTATCCAGTGGATGCTCAGAAGGATATGCCTGCGCCTTTTGCATTTACGGGCACGGCGTCTGCCTTCCAAAAAGCGGGGTTTGTGGAGGTGGCGCGCAACTCGCCGACACGTCCCATTTATCGTTTTAATATACAATAAGCGAATGACATTTCGCGATATTCGCAAGTCACGCAAGTTGTTGAGCGTCGAAGAGATACGTTTGCTCCTGCTTGTGATTTTTCTCTTTGTCGGTTTGCTGATGCTGAACATATATCTTGCGCGGTTGTTGCCCGGCGGGGAGCAGTTTTTTTTACGCTGGAGCGGCGCGCGCGCATTTCTGCTTGAAGGGGTCGAACCCTACAGCTCGACCGTAGCCGAACGCGCACAAAATGTTGCCTATGGTCGGCAGGCGCTTGCAAACGAATATCCTTATGTGTTGAACGATCCTTTTTACATTGTGATGCTGTACATCCCGCTGGCGCTGTTCTCAGACTTTGCGATTGCGCGCGGACTCTGGATGCTGTTGTCTGAAGCCGCCCTGCTCGGGTTGATAATCCTGCTTATTAATTCCTTAGAGTGGGAGCCTCCGCGCTGGCTTATTGTTGGTCTAGCGGCCATTGCACTGTTTGGGTATTACAGCCTGACAGCGGTGGGGGCGGGCACGCCGGCAAGCGTTATCGTCCTTTTGTGTTTCTTCATCCTGGCCGCCCTGCAGACATTTTCAGACGAATTGGCCGGCGCATTGTTGTTCCTGATTGCCTATCAATGGGAAGTGACCGCCCTGTTCTTCTTGTATATCGTGGTCTTTATGATCGCAAATAAACGTTGGAGAATTCTGACCGGTTTTGGCATGTCGATGGCGATCCTGGTTGCGATCTCGTTTCTTGCGTATCCTGGTTGGGGGTTGCCTTATTTCCGGGCGGTGCTGGCAGATTGGTACGCCGCGCCGAACATCTCGTTTGGACGCACGGTATCTGGTTGGTTTCCCGCTACAAACATCGCAATAGGGCTTTGGATCGGGCTGTTGTTGGGGATCGTCCTTTTTCTGGAATGGATCGGCTCGGTCAGCTCGCACTATCGCCGCATCGTCTGGATCGTGTGCCTGTCGCTGGCGGTTACGCCGCTGATGGGTTTTGCCGTCTTTCCATCCAATCATGTGATGTTGCTGCCTTCCCTGGTGTTGATCACCATGTTGGTTTGGGAGCGCTGGACGCGGCGGCGGGTTTTGTACACCCTGTTGATATTGCTGACGGTCTTTCTCCTTCCGTATTGGCTTTATTATCGCGTTCTGCAGGGAGCGCCAACGATATATTCTGAATTGCTGACCTTCCTGCCGCCGATCGCGACCATCGTCGGGCTGTATTGGATGCGTTGGTGGGCATTCCGTTTTCCGCGTACGTGGTCTGACCAGATCGGAGATCGGGCATGAACTGGCGCCATTATCTGATCCTGTTCATTCTTGGGCTGGCTGTCCCGTTTGCGGTTTCGAGATTCCAGTTCTTGCCCGGCTATATGGATGCCGACTATTATTTTGGTGGCGGCGTCGAACTGGCGAAGGGCAACGGCTTCAACGAGCCCTATTTGTGGAACTATCTGGATGATCCACAGGGACTGCCTCATCCCTCTCACACTTATTGGATGCCGCTGGCTTCGATCGTCTCCGCCATTGGAATGTGGATCAGCGGCCAAACGACCTACGCCGCTGGGCGATTTCCGTTCATTCTCCTTTCGGCCTGTGTCCCGCTGCTGACGGCGATTCTTGCCTTCGATGTTACACGCAGCCGTTTGCTGGCTATGGTTTCAGGTTTGCTTGCGGTCTTCTCTCTTTATTATGCGCCCTTCATGCCGGTCCCGGACAACTACGCAATTTTCATGCTGCTTGGCGCGGCATTCCTCCTGTTGGCGCCGCGCAAACAAAAATGGATTCCAGTTGCCCTCGGCCTGCTGGCCGGCTGTATGACCCTTGCACGCAGCGATGGTCTGCTCTGGCTGGGCTTGGCTGGCTTGTCTGTCATGTGGAAATATCCACTCTCCATGTGGGAGACGCGTGCCCGCAAGGGTAAGGCCAGGGTGAGGGAAATTGCGCGCAATATTCTTCTGCCTGGATTGCTTGTTCTGCTTGGCTACATCCTTGTCATGGGCGGCTGGCATTATCGCAACCTGCAACTGTTCGATGCGGTTATGGCGCCCGGCGGTGGACGTCTGTTATGGCTACAATCGTATAACCAGACCTTTAGCTATCCGGCTGAAAGCATCACGCGCGAAGGGTTTCTTCAGGCTGGCTGGGACGCAGCAGTGGAGGATCGTTTCAACGCCTTGGGGTCGAATCTCGGCAATATGTTTGCTGCGCAGGGCGGTATTTTCCTTTTCCCTTTTATTGTGCTCGGGCTGTTTGAACTGAGAATGGAATTTCGGACAAAGGTCGCGATCACTGGCTGGCTGATCCTTTTCTTCGTTATGACGGTTATTTTTCCCTTTGCCGGTTCGCGCGGAAGTTTCTTCCACGCCGGCGCGGCCTTTCAACCGTTCTGGTGGGTGTCGGCTCCCGTCGGCCTGAACCGTGTGATCGCATCCCTCCGCAAGCGGGGGCTGTTCGCAGATAACGCATATGTTGTGTTTCAGGGCATGTTGGTCTTGCTTGCCGCCTTTATGACCTATTATCTGGTCAACCTGCGCGTGCTGGGCGAGTGGGCAACCGAGGACGGAATCTATGCTTCCGTGGAGCGAACGTTTCTCGAAAACGGGATCAGTCAACAGGTGGGCGTGATCGTCCGCAATCCGCCAGGCTACTATATTAGTTCGGGGCGTCCAGCGTTCATGCTGCCCTATGGCGATGAACAGGTCATCCTGGAAGTGGCCAGGCGATATGGCGCGGGCGTATTGGTCCTGGAATCGGGCGGTACGTTCGAGTCGATACATGATCTTTATGAAAACCCGGGGGATACCGACATCTTTATTTATCTGGGAGAGGTGGATGACGCGAAACTCTATCGCATCGAAGTGGAGGATTGATCATCGCCTGACGCTCGCGCTGGCCGCGTTGATCGGGGTGGGTCATTTTATCGTTGTCAGCGCGCTGACCTAT
>DATHRQ010000346.1:0-6901 GCA_035465095.1 Anaerolineales bacterium
GAGAAGGCGCGCCGTGAAGGCTTGCTCAACACCGCGCAGGCTGCCTTCAATCGCCTCGACCAGCCGATGGCGCTCGGGTATTCCTCCGCTGGCACGATCGTAAAACTTGGCAAGGGGATGCAGGGTTTCAAGGTTGGTCAGCGTGTGGCCTGTGCGGGCGGTGGATTTGCCGTCCACGCTGAGTACAATGTCGTGCCGCGCAACCTGCTCACGCCGCTCCCCAAGAATGTGGTTTTCGAGTCTGCCGCCTTCACTACCCTGGGCGCGATCGCCTTGCATGGATTCCGTCTGGCGGAACCGCAGATCGGTGAAAATGTCGCGGTCATTGGGATGGGGCTTTTGGGACTGCTGACTGCACAAATCGCTTCTGCCGCAGGCTGCAAGGTCCTCGGCATTGACCTCGACCCCGCCCGTCTCAAACTCGCCTCTTCACTTGGACTTCAAGCTGTCTCCCGCGAAAAAGCCGTGGATTCAGCCTCGGCCTTTACCTCCAATCGCGGCTTTGACGTGATCCTCATCTGCGCCGACACTTCTTCCAATGATCCTGTCGAACTGGCAGGTACGATTGCCCGAGACCGAGCAAGGATTGTAGCTATGGGTGCAGTCGGTTTGACGATTCCACGTAAGGTTTATTACGAAAAGGAGATTTCCTTCATCAATTCCCGTTCCTCTGGGCCGGGCCGCTCTGATGCCAACTATGAAGAAAACGGACACGATTACCCACTCGGCTACATCCGCTGGACGGAGGGTCGCAACTTTGAAGCCGTCGTGGACTTAATGTCGAGTGGAATGCTGCAGGTAAAACCCCTGATTACGCATCGTTTCCCCATCGAACAAGGTGTCAAGGCCTATGAGGTGATCACAGGCAAGACAAAAGAAGATTTTTTGGGTGTATTGCTTACCTATCCCAGTTCGGGTGAAAAGTTGGAAAGTTCGAAGGTTGTCAGGTTCGACGTTCCAACTTTCGAACCTGCGACCTGCAAACTTGGCGTTTTAGGCGCGGGTCTGTTTGCCAATTCTGTGCTGCTTCCGGCCATAAAGAAAACGAAGAATATTGAACTCATCGGCATTGCCTCTTCCGGTGGATTGCACGCCCAACACTCAGGCAAGAAATTTGGCTTTCAATACGCAACCTCTGATGGCGACGAAATTATCAATGATCCAAACATCAATGCCGTTGCCATCCTCACGCGCCACGATTCTCATGCCGATCTGGTGATCAAAGCGTTACAGGCAGGCAAGCATGTGTTTGTAGAAAAACCGCTCGCCATCAACGCCGAACAACTGGAGAAAATCGAAAAGCAATTACGAATTACGCAGAATGCATTACTGACGATTGGCTTCAATCGTCGTTTTGCTCCCCTTGCTCAGAAACTTAAATCTCAAATCTCCAGTCTCCAGCAGCCGAAACACATCCATTATCGGGTCAATGCCGGTTCAATTCCCCTCGACCACTGGACACATAACCCCGAGATCGGCGGCGGACGAATTGTTGGCGAAGCCTGTCACTTCATCGATTTCATTACATTCCTCATAGGTGACGTTCCTGTTTCAGTGACGGCGCACGCCCTGCCTGATAACGGTAAATATCGCGAAGACAACGTGTCCATGAGATTTACCTTCCCAGACGGCTCTATTGGTGTTGTGGATTATCTTGCCAACGGCGACAAATCCTTCTCTAAGGAGCGGGTCGAGGTGTTTTGCGGAGGACAGGTCGCTGTGCTGGACGATTTCGTTTCACTTCAGATCACAAAGGACGGGAAAAGGAAAGAGACCAAGGGAGCCCAGAACAAAGGCTGGAAGGAGGAAATGGCTGCTTTTGCAGAAGCAATTCAAAGCGGGAGCGAACCGCCCATCCCGTATGAGCAATTGATCGGTGTGACCAAATCCACATTTGCCGCGATCGAGTCGTTGAGAAAATCGGGCGAACAGATTCAAATCCAAACCTACTCATGAGGATAAATTGAAAATGTCCATTACGAAAAAAATGTTTTGCATGTCAGTTGCTCTGACAATTTTATTGATGTCTTGCCAGTCTTTAAATGCGGACGACGAATCGTCCATGCCGCAGCAAAACGGGTTTCCCGACAAGCCCGCCCTGCCCAATGACAGCGGTATCGAAGGTGTGCAGACGTTCCCGGACAAATCTGATTATCACAATCACGTTCCTGAAGTGCAGGCGCCTGATGGAAATATTCCTCCCCCGTTTGGCGAACATCTCAATGCCTGGCAGAACTGTGGTGTTTATGATCAGCCTATAGAACTGGGTAATGCGCTTCATTCCCTGGAGCATGGCGCGGTCTGGTTGACTTATGCTCCAAACCTGGACAATTCTCAAGTTGCCGAGTTGCAGAATATGGTGCGCGGACATGATTTCGTGTTGATGAGTCCATACCCTTCGCAAACCGTTCCTGTTGTACTCACGGCCTGGGGCGTGCAACTCGTGATCGATTCTCTGCCTGATGACCGCATCGAGAAATTTATTGACTATTATGAGCTTGGTCCCCAAAACCCCGAACCTGGCGCGCCGTGCAGCGGGGCAGTTGGAAATCCGATTAATTAAATTATTATGCATCAATCTTTTGCCACCACCACGCGCGGATTAGACCGCGACCTGCCACCCATGCGGTTGTATGAAAAAGCCAAACGACTCGGAATTTGGAATCCATCTGAAATCGATCTTTCAAAAGACAAGGCGGATTGGGATGTTTTCAAGGACGATGAAAAGGACCTTATCCTGCGCCTGCTGGCGATGTTCGTTGCCGGCGAGGAGGCTGTCACGCTGGACCTGCTCCCGTTGATACAGGTGATTGCCAAAGAAGGACGTGTTGAAGAAGAGATGTTCCTCACATCGTTTTTGTACGAAGAGGCCAAGCACACCGATTTCTTCCGCAGGTTTTTGGATGAGGTTGCATTCCCCTCTCCTTTAGGAGTGGGGCTGGGGGTGAGGTCGGATTTATCCAAATATCATACCGGCAACTACCGATCCATCTTCTACGATGCCCTCCCTTCGGCTCTTTCCGCGCTGGAGGTTGATTCTTCGCCATCAGCCCAGGTACGCGCCTCGGTGACGTATAACATGGTCGTCGAAGGCGTCCTGGCAGAGACGGGTTACCACGCCTTCTTTACCATGCTCGAACGCAACAACCTCACGCCCGGTCTGCGTAAGGGTATTTCGCTGCTCAAACAGGACGAGGCGCGTCATATTGCGTATGGTGTCTATTTACTCTCGCGCCTCGTCGCTGAATATCCTGATGAATGGGAGACCCTTGAGACACAAATGAACAGCCTGCTTCCCTCTGCGATCGGTGTGATCGGTGATACATTTGCCGCGTATGACGTGGTCCCGTTCGGGTTGGTGGAAGATGACTTTGTGAACTACGCCATGAGTCAATTCACCAGGCGATTTGAGAGGCTCGAAAAAGCCAAAGGCGCAAGTCTGGACGAGATCAATCGTGTAGCGAGAGAGGCTGAAGAAGCGTAATCCGTAATGCGAACACGGGCAGGCGTCATACTGATTGAAGAGAACAAGGTCGCGCTGATCGAACGTCACCGCGCGGGGCTGGACTATTTCGTCTTCCCCGGCGGCAGGGTGGAAGAGGGTGAAACTGTGGAGCAGGGCGCCATCCGCGAGGCGATTGAGGAGCTGGGGATCGAAGTAGCGATCAGGCAAAAAGTGGCGATCATCCATTTCGGTTTCAGCAAACAAGTCTATTTTTTGGTTGAACGGATTGGGGGAGAGTTTGGAAGCGGTGCTGGCGAAGAGTTTCTGGATGTGAATATCGATTCTTCGGAGGGAGTATATGTTCCCATTTGGATGCCTATCTCTGATTTGTCCACTCACACCAAGGTATATCCGGCTGACGTAGCGAATCTGGTCGTGAGGGCACAAACAGCCGGATGGGCGGATGAACCGATCGAGATCGTGGAGAAAGCGTCATAGAAGTGATTTAGAGAAATTGGTGGGGAACTTTCCGGGCTGGGATTCGTCCATGCTTTAACGCCAAAAAAAAATCCAATCAACCGGAGGAAAAGATGAAGACCCGATCCAGCCTGTTCATGTTATTTGTTGCTGCCTTGCTGTTGCTGAGCGCATGTGGAGGTGCTGCCGCGACCGAAGCGCCCCCTGAACCAGAGTTGTATAGAGAGGAGCCTGCTGCGCCTCCGCCTTCTTCCGATAAGAGCGGCGAAGCCATCGCCGAGCAGTCGGTTGACTCGATCGGTTTCCCTGTAGCGGATAATGCCGCGTACGAACTCACGAATCGCTCAGGTGACCTGACCGTGTTGGAACGCTCCAATCGCATGATCGTGAAGAATGCGGATATACGCCTGCTCGTGGAGGATACGAACACTGCCATCGACCGCACGACGCAGACCGTGGGCGATTCAGGCGGGTACATCGTCAGCTCGCGTGTGTGGTATCAGGAGTATGCTCAACATCAATTGAAGTATGCATCCATCACGCTCGGTGTCCCGGTGGAGGAGTTCGAGAATGTGCTCAGCCGCCTGCGCGGACTCGCCATCGAAGTGAGCGATGAGACCGCCTCGGGCGAGGATGTCAGTGATCAATATGTTGATCTGCAATCACAACTGACCAACCTCGAAGCGACGCGGGAACGTGTCATGTCCTTTTTGGAAGATACCAAAACCGTCGAAGAAGCCCTGCGAGTCAACCAGGAATTGTCTAATCTTGATGCCCAGATCGAACAGATCAAGGGACGCATGAATTACCTCAGTGACCGATCTGCCTTTTCCACGATCACCATCACGCTCGAACCTGAACTGCCCGAACTGGAGCCTGCTCCCAAACCTGACGGCTGGAGTCCCGGCCTCGTGTTGAAGGACGCCGTCGAAGTATTGACAACTGCCTATCAGGGAATTGCCGAGTTTGCGATCTGGCTGGGTGTGGTCATTCTGCCGATCCTTCTGCCGCCGGCCCTGCTCCTTTGGGCGCTGTGGAAAGCGTTCACGAGAAAAACGAGAGTTGCCAGCGTAGACTAAAATTAAGTAGTAAACAGAAAGCAAAACAGGGACAGTATCTCCTCGCTGTCCCTGTTTTTGTATTACCAGATGCCGCTGAATATTCGGTGACGCACATCCCGTGCATATTCTTCGTAGTCAGCGCTGTTCTTTTTCAGTGCGCGATCCTCCCATAGGGTGCGGACTATGATAATGAATGCCCCGATCATGCCTGCCAGCAGACCCAACCGCGACCCCAGCACAAGCGGACGGGCGATCGCCAGCATTAACAGCCCGGCATAACCGGGGTGGCGAATGAATTGATAGGGACCTGTGCGGACGATCTCCTGTCCCTGTTGAAAGTTTGAAATTTGTGAATGGTAATAGGGGTTTTCCCACTGGGTCCAGATCATCAGTGCAAAAATTAGAAGTAGAAACAGGTAGGCAATGCTTTGGATCGTTGTTCCAAGCGCGAACGGATTCCGGGTCAGGCTAAATTCAAAGCCGGCAAGGATCAGGGTGATCGGATGTGTCAGGCTATACCCTATCTCAAATACTCGATCAAGAAAAGACCGTTTTTGCGGATGCTTCTCGATTTGACCATGTCTTAATGAAACGCGCATGGAAAGCAGTTGAAAGATCAGATAACTGAGTATATACAACCATGCGAAGGGCCAGTTTGTCTGCCCGGCGGCAAGGAACAATATCCCTGCGCTGATGGCAACATTAAAGATTATCGAGATCGACCGTGAGATCGTCAGGGCTTTTCGGTTGACAGAAGCGCCGTTGCTTGTGTGCGACTGATTTTTCATGTTGAGGCATTAGTATAGCATTGACTATTGACCAGCGATTAACTTGGCTGCATCATCCCACCCAAAGATTATTTCCTGAGTCATATAGCCCTCCCAGGAAAAGGGATTCGAACCAAGGCGCACGGCCCCCAGATGTTCGTAAAATCCCATGTTTGGATTGTCCACAAGCATCTTGACCAGCAAATGTGTGCCGCCCTTTTCCAGTACCTGTTCGGCAACGCGGGAAATCAGACGCCGACCTAAACCTCGTTTTTGCCATCTCGGATGTATTTGCATGGAACGCAACTCGTGACGATAGTTTTTGTAGGAATCCTGACTGTATTCATTTGGTTGTGAAATCTTAGATAGCATTGCAAACCCGATTACCCTGCTTGATTTTGTTTCTGCAACAAAGAGATAATTCCCCGCATTAAGGCTTTGTTCGGTTTTGAAGTTTTTTGCCCAATTGGCGGCACTTTCTTCGGGCGTTATCCACTTCAGGCAATGATCTGGAACGTGCCCGCGAAAGGCATGTTGCGTGGCGTTTATTAGGACATCCGCGAGCGCCGGGCAGTCATCAATGTGTGCGCGTCGTATTGTTGTTTCTGACAATGAGTATCTCTTTAATTCTTCTTCCAATCAGGTTGTTGGGTCAACTTTGGCAACTTGATTTTGCCAATAAATCAATAATGGAACACCTGGAACTTCAATGACGGTAAAGAGGACCAATGGCAAAGGCGGAGAGCCAACCATGACCATTGATATCAAACGTCCGATTCCACCTAATAATGCACAAATCCAGATCAGTCTGAATAATGGTCCCTGCTTCTCGATTGTTGGTGTGATCCAGATGAGCGCAAAACCCAGGCCAAGTCCCAGTCCGCCCATGAAACGGAGGTTGCTGTCGAGAGATGGAATTGGTGGAATGGCATCTGATCCATAAATTGGACTATTAATTCCAGAGATGAAAGATGCACCAGCCACTACAATGGTTATCAGGGCTAATATAACGTTTGTAACTTGAAGAAGTTTTCTGGACATCAAATACTCCTTTCTCACGATCTGCTGATTATTAAACGATGAAACCAGAATAACATATTTATTAATTTACCTGCATTAATATTGCGGTTATCATCCCGATTGCACTGCAC
>DATHRQ010000347.1:0-2654 GCA_035465095.1 Anaerolineales bacterium
GGTGCCTCTGACCGTGTCTGCAACGACATCCAGCACATCATCCGACCAGGCGACCTCCTCCAATTTGCGCGCTTCGCGCTCCAGATAATAGAACAATTCCCGATCCGAATCGACAGGCCATGATTCTTCCATGTTGAAATCCACAAGGACGGTTGCGCGAGCGCGATAATCAGACGGGAAGACAGCGTATGCCGCCCAACCAAGCAATGCCCCCAATACGCCGGCCAGCAGCCAGAAGCGCCAGGCTTGCAGCAGTTGGATCAGGTCGTCGGTGGAAGAGGATGCAAACAGTCGGTTTTTCACAGGTTCACCTATTTATGTATTGGCGCATTTGGAGTCTTCGCCGCCAGTTCAACAGCGGAGCAACGATCCTGCGGATCATATATTTTGCCGTAATGACCGATACCCAGCCTCCGCCGTCCCGCCGATGGACGCGGATCATTTCGGGCCAGCAGCGGTCATCCGCAACGATTGTCTTGCCGCCGGAATGTAAACGGAAATTTGCCCACATCTGCGGCGTGTACTGGATCGGCGCGCGCGCGGACAGCCGCACCCACAGATCATAATCCATGGCAAAGTAGAAGGACGGGTCAAGCGGCCCCACTTCGCGCCATAGATCACCACGGAAGCAGGCCGCCTGCTGCGGGACGTGCACATATCCCTGTCGAAGCAACTGATAATTTGTTTGGCGGGCATTGAACTTGCCGATCACCTGCCCCTGCTCGTCGATGAAGTGCGTGTCACCGTACACCAGTCCAACCTCTGGATGGGCCTGGAAATATTCCACCGCCGCTGAGACCGCCCCGGGGTTATAGGTATCATCAGAATTGATCCAGGCAAGGATGTCCCCCTTGGCGCGGGCAAAGCCCTTGTTGATCGCATCGGTCTGACCTTTGTCTGGTTCAGAAACCCACCATGCAAGTCGGTCTGCGTATTTTTTGATGATCTCCACGCTGCCATCCGTTGAGCCGCCGTCCACGATGATGTATTCGAGGTTGGGGTAATCCTGTTCCAATACCGAAAGTATGGTCGCTTCGAGATAACGAGCCTGATTAAAGGACGGGGTAACAATGGCAACGAGAGGCTGTGATAAATCGGACATTTTCATCATTTATTATTCGTAGGAACAGAACGGATGGTATTTATTCCATAATATTCAGCAGCGCAGCCGTTTACCCAATGGCGGGTCAATGCGTCAATTTCCTTAACGCCATCTCTAGAAGGCAGCAGACTGACGACCAGATCCTGTTCACCTGCTTCGATAGCCTCATAAATTTCAGCCTCGCGCACATCCCATCGGGATGTCCATTCGCTGTATACTGGGACTTCTGTCAATAATATCAAGCCGGCCCGCAATGGATAGAATGCCAAGATCAAGAGTGTGAGAACACTCAACGAATAAAGCACCTGACGCCGAAACAAGGATTTCCCATACAGTGCAGCCAACACTCCCAACAATGACCCTTCAAACATCAAAGCCGCAGTCATGATAAAACGGCCCAGAATTTGGGCCCGCTCCGCAGGGTACGATTGCCCATAAGCGCTGGGAGCAAAACTGGCCGCGATCAACAGGGCCTGGATCAAAGGGACAAGGATCAGCAGCAACCATAACCGTCGTTTATAATCAGAGTCAAGATGTCGGTCTTCAGATTTAATAATAAGGGCAAATCCGACCAGAAAGGGAATCAAAAAGCTGATCAAGGATGACAAGGGCAGGGTTCGGAATGTATCATCCAGAAAGTTAAATGTATAGCGGAAAGTTTGTCCCAAAGCCACAAATAATTTTGCAAGCGAAGCGGTTCCATAGGACAGGTTGCCGGGCGCAAAAAACATTGCAATCAATGCCAACAGTGCCCCAGCCAGGCTGTAGGAAAACAGATTCAACGCTGATCGTCTTTTTGCATCATCATCCCATTGCCAGACAACCGGCAGCAACAAAATGATCACAACAATCATAACAGCAGCGGGAGGCTCTGAAAACCCGCATACGAAAAATGCAGCCACGAACACAAGAAGGGATATAAGGAGCGAGGGCTTTTTTCCGGAGTTGATTTTGAAAAGAACAAGACCAGCAAATAAGGGCATAAAAACGAGTGGTGCAAAATGGGTCGCCATGCCGGATCGCCATAGAAAAATCTGAAAGCGATTTGGCGCCTGCCAGACCGTAAAAAAGATTACAGAACCTGCGATAAAAAGGTCGAAAATAAATGGCAGGCGAATTCCCGCCAGCTTACGGATCTGGTTGACCGACCAGACCAACCCAACCAGCCAGATGAGGATAAGAAGTGCTGGCAGAAGCTGGATGTTGATACTGCCTATTTTTTCTGCCAGGGAAAGAAACAGAAATTTTGTAAAACGGTTCGTTCCTCTGAATTCCCCCTCCAAATAGATATTAAGAAAACCCGATAGTACCGACTCTCCCCGTATAATTATCGCTTCACAATAATCGTCAGATATATAACGGCTGAATGTGCCAAGATAGGATAGCGCGCCAAGAGCAAAGAGTTCGGCCACGATGAATAAACCGATCAAGGAATTAAAAACTATATTCGTCTTCATCAGATCAGATAGACGCTCTCCCAGGGACAAAACTTTACCTTTCATAGTTGCTACTTCAACGGCTGGGTTAGATCAAATATGATATATCCATCCCC
>DATHRQ010000348.1:0-3724 GCA_035465095.1 Anaerolineales bacterium
TGTTGGTGGCTGTTGGAACAGAATTTAACGGCGGGAAATCTTTTTGAAGATCAGGTGCTTTGAGTTGATAGATATGCTCGGGTTGAAGGAGTCCTTTTAAGTGATGTGACCCAAGATCGAGCAGGGATGTGTTTTCAAATAAATGCTCACGAATTAACTGAGCAGTGACATCTGAGATCAAGGTCTGTCCGCCGTGCCCAACGGACATAATGCGCGCGGCGCGGTTGAGCGTGCCGCCGTAGAAATCGCCATCGCGCATTTCTGCTTCGCCGGTGTGGATGCCCATACGGACTTTTATCGGGGGATTCGTAATTTGAGTCTCGAGGTTGTGCTGTGCTTCGATGACTGCATTTATGGCATCCATTGCGGTTGGGAATACCGCGTGGATGCCATCGCCTGTGGTTTTGATGATCTGCCCGTTGTTGGAGTCCACCGCTTCCTTCAATATGGAATCATGCCTCGCCAGCGCGGACTTCATCTCTTCGGGATGTTTTTCCCAAAGTTTGGTCGAACCTTCGATGTCGGTGAACAAGAAGGTGACTGTGCCAGAGGGTAAACTACTCATCCAAATTCTCCAAGACGTACTCGATAGCTTGCTCTATTGTCATTGTTCGGCCTGTGTTCCATGCCTTTTCAAATTCTGATTCGTCAAGTTGTTCACGTGCAACTTTGAGGTAATGATCATAATCCTTCTGATCTGCCGGTTCCAATCTTCCCTTTTTTTCACCTAATGATTCAACTGCACTAAACAGCTTTGCGGCTTGTTCATGTTTTCCTGTTGCTCCCAAAACACCCGCAAGCCCTGAGATGCAATAGATCACCAACGGGTTATTGCCATACTCATTGGAAAGGTCCAGAGCCTCCATGAATAATTTTTTTGCTTTCCCATGCTCGCCTTTGCGCAACGAAACCCATCCCATGGCGGACAAAGGATAAATGGTACCGGGGCGATTAATTATTTCCCGAAAGATGTCAAGGTTTTGTTCCCAATATTCGCTTGCGCGATCATAATCGCCGACCTCACGCATCATCTCTCCCAGAGAGGCGAGAGCATATGCCTTCCCGTATTTGTCACCAATCTCCTGAAATTTTGCAATACTTTTTGTGTACTGTTTCTCCGCTTCATCGAAGTGACCTTGTACCATGGCTAGACTTCCAAAGTGGTGTGTAGACCAGGCTATCCCTCTTTTATTATCATGCTTCTGGTACAGTTCATAGCTTCGTTCCAAAAGGGACTGGGGGATGCTTATCTCATCCTCGTTGTATATAGTAATTTCCACCAGGGTCTGCAATGCTCCTGCCAACCCTAATTCGCCTTCCTTGCCCAGTTTGCTCCATATTCCCCGAGCCTCTTCCAGATAGGCTATGTTTTTGGAAATATTCATGGAACTCCTGAATTGTCTTCCCATAAAATTAAGAATTCCAGCATACGATGCGGGATGGTCGTTTATATTGGGCAGGGTGCGAACCTTGTTGAACCATGTCTCCATCTCATCAGGAAACCCTCTCCAAAGAAACCTCAAGTCGATTGAACCTAGCGTATCGAGCAGATGTAGAGCCGCCTCAGTGTTTTGAACTGCATTTTGCCACTCGATGGCAGCACGGAAATTATCCGCTTCCTTTTCGATACGTTCCATGTTTTGAATGAGTTCTTCATGTTTATTAGTCCGCTTTGCGAGTTCAAGATAATAGGCTGCATGTTTATCATGCATGGCGGAACCATCGTCAGTTTCGAGCAATTTCTCAAGCGCAAATTGTCGGGTGGTATCCAGCATGTGATATCGCGACCCGTCCAGGTTGACCAGGGATTTTTCGACGAGTCGGGTCAGGGTATCCAGGATATCAAAATCGTCTCCATCCTGACTGCAAACCTGCTCCGCCGCTTCAAGCGTCCAGCCCCCTGAAAAAACAGAGAGTCTGTAAAACAAATGCTTCTCCTCATCGGAAAGCAGGTTGTAACTCCAGGAAATGGTGGCACGCAGGGTCTGATGACGTTCGAGCCCGGTGCGATTGCCGCCCATCAATAGACGGAAGCGGTCTTCGATGCGCTTTGCGATCTCGTCCACGCCCATGGATCGGGCGCGTGCCGCAGCCAGTTCTATCGCGAGGGGAATACCATCGAGGCGGGAGCAGATGCGGGCGACATCCGAACCGTTGTCCTTTGTCAATTGAAATTGCGGCTGTACCAGGGCTGCCCGTTCAACGAACAATTGCACAGCCTCATATCGTTCAAACTCTTCAGGCACGGATGTCTGCTTTTGGTCTGGCAACGACAAAGACAGCACCTGCCAGATCAATTCCCCTTGTATGCTTAATGCTTCGCGGCTGGTCGAGACGATTCGTATGTGTGCTGCATCCCTGACCAGTTTTTGCGCCAATTTCGCACAGGAGTCAATCAGGTGCTCACAATTATCCAGGATCAAAAGCAGTTTCCTTTTTTGCAGGTATTCGATCAAAAACTGGATGTTCGAGGCTTTGCTTTGTTCGGGTATTCCCATGGCCGCGAGGATGGCTTGTGGGATCATATCTGGTTCGGTGATCGACGCCAATTCGACGAACCAGACACCGTCTGGAAACTCTTCGATCATGTCGGCTGCAACCTGCAACGCCAGCCGCGTCTTTCCCGTGCCGCCAATGCCGGCAAGTGTGACGAGCCGGTTTGTCCGAATTCTTTTGGAAATTTCAGCGATTTCCTTCTCGCGACCGATGAAACTCGTCAATTGCACTGGAAGGTTGTGACGATAAGCGTCCAAAGTTTTCAACGGGGGAAATTCAGATGGAAGTCCCTGGATCACGAGCTGATGGATATGCTCGGGATGAATGAGATCCTTGAGCCTGCGTTCTTCCATATCAAGCAGTGAGATGTTCTCAGGAAGATCATGGCGTACAAGTTCTTCGGTTGCCAGCGATATTAATACCTGCCCGCCATGCCCGGCAGACATGATGCGCTGTACACGCGCCATGACTGTGTAGCCTTTGTATCCGCCGGAATGGTCAGTGTCCACGCTTGCCTGGGCTGTGCCTGTGTTTATCCCCATGCGGATCTTGATCGGCGTATCGCCCCATTCTTCGTTGTGGAAATCGATTTGAGCCTGAGCCGCAGCGCGGACCGCGTCTCCCGCGGTGTGAAAGGATGCACAGAAGGCATCGCCAATGATCTGGAAGACATAACCGTTATTCGACTCGATGGCAGATTTTAGAATCTCGTGATGACGTGCGCGAAACGACTCCCAGTTATCCCCAAGGGATTGAGCGAGTTTGGTCGAACCTTCGATGTCGGTGAAGAGGAAGGTGACAGTGCCTGATGGATATGCCATTACAACTTCTCCACCAGGGACTTGGCAAACTCAATTGCCTCGTTGAGTGACATCTTCTCGCCTTCAGCGAAGGCTCGGTTATATTTCTCATCTCCAATTTGAGACTTGATCTTTTCGCTCACACTCTGACGGTAATATTGCTCCCATGGAGAAGCGGAGAGTGGTCTATGATGTGCATATGCCCCACCCAATAGGCGAGATGCCGCGGTTGGATCTAATGAATTTAAGATCGAGGAGAAAATTTGCAGGCTATAGGTGAACAACTCATTATTTTGATCCTCAATTTCAGAGAGGGATTCCAGACTGCTCCTGATTTTTTCAATTGCAGGTTCTCGTTCTCCTTTATGAGTATATGCCCAGCCCAGGTACATATCCAGAAACGCGACAACGATTTTGAAATCCTCCCA
>DATHRQ010000349.1:0-4454 GCA_035465095.1 Anaerolineales bacterium
CCGTCGAAAAGGGCGGAAGCAAAGGTCATCAGGTCTGAGACAGAGGATCCAATTCCACCTGCTGCCCAGGCAGCGGATGCGGATACCTGCGAATACCAGGGGTGATCCAGTAAACTTAGGTAGCCATCTGAGGTCTTGAGGTAGACTGGAACCATACCTTTATTCCACATATCTGCTTCCGTAAGTATGGTGCTATTCAAACTGAGAGGTTGAATGATCCGCGATTCAATCTCATGTTCCCAGCTGTTGCCGGTGACCTTCTCGATGATCCGTCCCAGCATGATGTAATTGGTATTGGAATAGTGGGCTATGCTGCTGCCGGGCTTGCCAAGCGTGCCAGCCTTGTTCGCTTCGGCTATCAGCTCTTCCGGTGTCCAGTCCCTTGACCATTTGTCAAGATCAGTTCCCCATGTTGATGTATAACCAGCCAGACCGCTTGTGTGGGACAGCAACATGCGAACTGTTATTTTGTCTCCATCCGGCTGTTCGGGAAACCAGGCATCGACGGTATCATCCAGGGTGAGTTTCCCTTCCTCCACCAACTGCATGACTACCACCGCAGTAAAGGTCTTGGTAATACTGCCGATTAGTGACGGAGTATTGGCGCTCCAACGTTCATTCCCGGAGGGATTAACATATCCAGATGTGCCCCAGATGACAGTGCCGTCTGCCAATCGCACCGCCATGACCATACCGAGAATGTCCTGCTTTTCAACCTGCTCGTCCAGAAGGGCGGTCAGCGCCTCGCACTCAGCGGCATATTCTGTCTCGCTGCTTTCAGGTTGAGATCCGCAGTCTATCAACTCGGTTGAATTGCCAGCCTGCCCCCCATCGGGAACTACCGAGACCGGGGTCTCTTGGGCGATGCAACCGGGAAGCAACGCCACGATAAACACGAGGGCAACCAGAAGATGATTTGTTTTCATAGTTCGTATCTCCATTGCTTCACAAACGGTCAACGATTGGGGGCTCGACGCCGTCGAATGCGGCGTACCACTGAAACGGCACCCCAGATAATCAGCGCGGGCAGGACGATCATGGCAACGACCAGCAGTCTCGCTGCCACAGTCAGATTCATTTTTGGCTTGAAGGCCAGCGGCTGGTACACATAGAGCGAATCGTCCGCCACGCCGGAATCGTAGTAACTGGTGATCAATCGCTCGAAGGCTTCAGGTTGCTGTTGAAGCACATCGCCGGTATGGCTGAATTCCGGCAAGATGACCATCTGCGCGTTGTGAAAATAAGGCTTGGTTTCATACAACGCGGTGGGTGGGGTGGAGAAATCCACAGTTCCGTTGACCAGCAGCATCTCCACATCCGTCTCCTGGAATTCGCGCAGATCCTTCGGGATCAATTCGATCGGCCATTCCCTAGCTAAAGGCCAAAACCATTCTGCCATCGGCGCGCCCATGATCGAATCCCCCAGACTGACGCTCTCGATTCCGCCATACTTTTCCAGATCTATTGTCCCGGCTTTGCTGGCTTGATCACCAACTATTTGCTGATCTATGGGGGCCAGCGATGATATGAGGTTCAGCATTGCCAGACCGGATGGGTCGCCTTCAGCAGCCGCCAGATAGGCGTCGAAGACCATTGGCATATCCGAGTTGGATAAGAACATGAATTGGGTGCCCAAGCGGACTGTATCGGGATCGATGTTGAAAAACAGCCAGTGCGCCGCCATGTCGTGATTGACCTCGTACATGGTCCGGGCAAAGTCACTTGTCCGGCTGTTGCAATCTGCATCCTGGGCACACAACTCACTGATGTGTTCGATCATCTCGTCAAAGGCAGCCCTGTCCCAGATGAAATGACCGGGGGTGTTGACGCTGATCAAGACGAGTCGGCGCAGGCTGTCTGGAT
Organism: Anaerolineales bacterium; assembly: GCA_035465095.1. Lineage (GTDB taxonomy): Bacteria > Chloroflexota > Anaerolineae > Anaerolineales > Villigracilaceae > Defluviilinea. The sequence continues at coordinate 1,864 of DATHRQ010000349.1, forward strand.
GCATATGGGCGTAAATCTGAGCTATGCGAGTGCCGTAGCTCACGCTCATCAGGTTGATGCGCTCGTAGCCTAATGCGATGCGCGCCGCTTCCAAATCTTCAATCACGGCGGGGATGGTGTAGCCCGAAAGGTCAACGCCCACATTCTGGTGTGCCTCGGCGCACTGTTTGATAGCCACCACATATTCTGCACGCGCCTGCTTGCTGAATACATCTTTGCCTATGTGAGCTTTCAACAGGCGACCCACTTCAGGGCACGAGAGCGCAAGCGTACCCTCCACACCGCGGTAACCGACCATTACAACATCATGGTTTTTGAGAATCCAATCGGGTGGTGCCCAGACAATGTTTGGTCCGCCGGGTCCGCCTGCCAGCCAGAACACTGGTTCCGCGGGGTTTGACCCGCTGGCGGGAATTCGCACAACGGGCAGTGCGATGAGGCGGGAATCGGCTTTATCCCAGTTTTCAGGGACAACCAGCGTTCCACACTCGGCGGCAAATTTTTCGCCGCTGGCTTGGAATTCGCATGCCTTCAAGCCCACAAGCTCACCGGATTGTGCACCGTTGGGAACAGTTATCACAGGGGCGGGTTTGGAGCCGCACCCTGTGATGGACAACACGAACAAAAGAACGAGAATGGTCAGGGAACGTTTTATACTCATGGTCTGGATTTCCTTTTTCTTTGGCAGCGAGTTTCTTTACGACGGATAATATCCGTTCGAAAGTTCAATGTCAACATTGTCCGCCCTTTGCGCAGAAATGAGAATCGATCTTCGGATGTATTTTGAAGTGATGAAAGTCGAACTTTGGTTGTATTTAGGAGAAATTTCCCTACAACTTTGGATGTAGAACGCTGATATGTCCCCTGATTTCAGTCTGCCAGCCCGTTATTGACCCGAACGCACCCTGGCAAGCAATTCGTAGCGGCTGTCCACGCCGAGTTTTTGGTAGATGTTATGCAGGTGGGTCTTGACTGTTGGAAGCGAGATGAACAACTCCCGGGCGATATCCGCGTTGCTCTTCCCCTGCATGACCTTTAGAATCAATTCCCGCTCCCGTTCGGTGATCCTATATTTGGAGAGGAATTCTGCGGAGATTTCATCGCTCGCCAGCGGCACAGAGGTGGGATACCGCAGGAAGTAGACGATGAGGAAGAGACCGTACAGCGCATACGGAATGGTACTATACAGGAAGCCGCGATTGGGCTCGAGGGTTCTGGTCAGGGCACCGAAATGGCGGAAGAAACTGAAGAGGGATTCCGTGTAGCCCACCGAAGCGAAAATCAAAAAACCGATGGTAAAAGTTCTTTTTTCTGTTTTCCAAACACGGACCAACAACCAATATCCCAGCACAATGGCGCAGGTAAACATGATAAACCAACAGGTGACGGCAATCCAAAAGCCTGTTCCCAAGCGGATGACATTTTCTCCCTCATCGAGGGTCGCGCCAAACGGGGAGAAGAATAACCCGTAACAGATAAGCATCAACAACAGGAGGCCTGCAGCCACCCTTCTTCCAAAGCGGAACTGGTGTGCGTCGAGAAAATAATACAAGGCTGCCGTGACAACGGCGAAATCAAGGACCTCGTAAACGCCCCAAATGTAAAACCATGTCCGGCCGGGATATGCAGCAACGTTAATGAACAAATATTTTCCCAGGACCAGGATGACAACCATCAGAGTAAATAGGGCATACACAATGCTGAAATTGCCCAGGTCGTTTTGCCCCGTTCTTAAAGCCCAAACGACCGTGTTGGACAGGGCGGCGAAACCGATGATGATGACCAGAATATCATAGGCGATCAATAGGTGTTCCATGGTTACTGCCTATCGCATATTTTTGAACGATTAACCAGAGGTTCTTGTTGGCAACATATTGGTTTACATCTCCAAAGTCACAATGTCCCAATTTTACATTAAAAATGCCTGGGAATTCATGAAAATCACAGACAACAACGCAGGAAACAGCTTGCAGGTGCAACGCGTTCGAATTGAATCATAAACAGCACCCCACCATGCCTGGTTTCAACTTCCTCTGACGATTAATGGATGGCATACTACAACCCTCTCTCAGGGCTTTAGTATGTCATCTTCTGCTGATCGACAATCAAATTTTCGCAATGGGTTGGTCGCTACCCTTTGATTACAAATATTTCGCCGCTGTCATCACCGCTTAATACGATGATCTTTCCCTCTTTCGCGGACGAAATTAACGCGGCGCAATATTGAAGAGACACCCCAAATAATTAACACAGGTAAAATGACCATCGCCGCAACCAGAATCTTCGCCATTAAGACCAGACTCACGCCTGGCTCGAAGGACAGTGGTTCATACACATAGAGGCTGCTGTCCGCTAAACCGGTATCGTAGTAACTTGTGATTAATCGTTCGAAGGCCGCAGGTTGCAATGTAGATACATCACTAACATGGCTGAACTCCGGCAGGAGAACAATCTGTGCCTTATGAAAATATGGTTTGGCTTCCTCCAATGCTGTGGGTGGTGTGGAGAAGTCAACAGTTCCATTAACCAGCAGCATCTCTACATCGCTCTCTTGGAACTCACGAAGGTCTTTCGAAATTAGCTCGATCGGC
>DATHRQ010000350.1:0-2151 GCA_035465095.1 Anaerolineales bacterium
GTTGGTCGAGTACGAAGGTAACGAGACCAACAATAACAAATATAATTTGCTTATAGGGTGGTCTCGATATGAGCTTTGCTCACTCGACCACCGAATAAATGTTAGGAGACAATACCAAATGCCTGTATTACGAATCCCGACCCCGTTGCGGTCTTATACCAACGGACAAAGCGAAGTGGACGTGAACGGTTCGACCGTCTCTGAAGCGCTTGCCGATCTGACGAATCAATTCCCGACTATCGAGCCGCACATTTTTCACGAGGACGGTAAATTGCGTCCGTTCGTTAATTTATTTGTCGGCGAGGACAACATCAAGGACCTGGAAGGGGTGGCCACGAAAATCAACGATGGTGAAAAGATCATGTTGATCCCGTCGATTGCTGGCGGATGTCATTGCGAGGAGGAGCGGAGCGACAACCAAGCAATCTTCTTATACGATGAGATTGCTTGGTTGTCGCAAGAAACAAGGGCGCTCCTCGCAATGACATTATTTAGAGGAGGATAATATGACCTTACCTGAACTTTCACGCGACGAAATTCTACGCTACTCGCGTCATCTGCTGATTCCTGAAATGGGGCTGGAGGGTCAGCGCAAACTCAAGGCTTCGTCCGTGCTGATCGTCGGCACAGGCGGGCTCGGTTCGCCGGTAGCGCTTTATCTTGCGGCGGCGGGAGTCGGTCGCATTGGGCTCGTCGATTACGATGTGGTCGATTCGTCCAACCTGCAGCGTCAGGTCATTCATGGGTCGTCGACTGTCGGCGAACTCAAAGTGGAAAGTGCAAAGGCCAAACTGCTGGACCTGAATCCTGATATCCAAGTGGATGTGTACAACGAACCGTATACCTCTGAAAATGCGCTGCGCATCGCTCGTGACTATGACCTGATCCTCGACGGAACCGACAACTTCCCGACGCGTTATCTCACCAACGATGTGGCGGTCTTTCTCGGCAAACCAAATGTGTACGCCTCGATCTACCGCTTCGATGGGCAGGTCAGCGTGTTCTATGCCAAAGAGGGACCGTGCTATCGCTGTCTCTTCCCCGAACCGCCCCCGCCGGGGCTGGTTCCTTCGTGTGCGGAAGGCGGTGTCTTAGGCGTTCTGCCCGGTACGATCGGCACATTGCAAGCCACGGAAGGATTGAAAATGCTGCTTGGCATCGGCGAGCCATTGATCGGAAAACTATTGCTCTACAACGCGCTGGATATGTCGTTCGATTTTGTCAAGCTGAAGAAGACTCCCAACTGCCGCGTGTGCGGACCGAACGCTGACATTACAGAGTTGATCGATTACGAAGAATTCTGTGGGGTTCCCAGCCACGATCACGAAGAGGATGGTTCTGCCGGTGAAGGTTTGGATATTACCGCCCCTGAACTCTCCGAGCGCGTGAAGAAGAACCACCTGAAATTATTGGATGTGCGCGAGCCGCATGAGCTTGAAATTTCCGCGCTGCCAAACGCGGTCAATATTCCACTAGGAGAACTGGCAGGCAGGCTCAGCGAATTGGATTCTGCGGATGAGATGGTGATCTTTTGTAAATCTGGCACTCGCTCTGCGCGCGGCTTGGAGCTTCTTGCTAGCGCCGGCTTTAAGAAGGTCAAGAACCTTAAAGGCGGCATCAACGCTTGGGCAAATGAGGTGGATACCAGTTTGCCATTGTATTAAGATGATTTCGTAGGGGCGACGCATGCGTCGCCCCTACGTTTTTAAGGAGTGATTGATGAAGCGAGTTTTAATCCTCGGTGGCGGGTTTGGCGGCATTGCAACCGCCCATCGCCTCAAACAAAAACTTGGAAATGAAATCGAGGTCATCCTTTTGGATCGCCAGCCGTATTTCATGGTCGGGTTCCGCAAAAGCTGGGCGCTGACAGGCGAGACAACGCTTGAAGCGGGTCAGAAGCCGATAGAGGGTCTCAGCAGGCTCGGGGTTGATGTGAGGCGGGCGACGGTCGAGGCGATTCATCCTCACGAGAAGTCTGCCACTGTTGACGGAGAAAAAATCCAGGCTGACGCATTGGTCGTCGCTTTGGGTACGGAGTTGAATCCATCTGCCGTGCCGGGGTTTGCCGAACATACATATAACGTTTATGACCCCGATGATATTCCGCGCGCGGAAAAGGCATTGAACGATTTCAAAGGCGGACGTTTGGTG
>DATHRQ010000351.1:0-2371 GCA_035465095.1 Anaerolineales bacterium
AGCGATGGGCAAAAAGACCAAGGTTAGGGAAAAGGAACGGGAACGACTGAAGCAGATAGCGGGTTGGATGAAGCGTGGGAAGAGGAAAGGCATCTCCATAGATCTGTTTGGAGAAGAACAACGAGGCGTAATAGTATCGACTTCCCTCAGACCACCCCATGGAGAGCGGATAGGCAGTGACCGCATTGTATCGAGCCATGATCTCGAAGGTGATACCGAGCAACACTGCCGCTGCCGCAAAGCCACCCATCCACGATGTTTGAAAAGTTATTTTTAGTGCGGTTCCTGCGATCAGGATCACCCACCAGCACAGCCAATAATAGAGCAGCAGGAGAAGGACAGGATCGTAAACCGGGTCTTTGATATTCTGCCCAATTTCGAATTTGAACTTGATATATGGAATCAGGAAAACCAGCGCAAGGAAAATAACCGCGCTGACTGCACGCCATAAAATGTTAGTGGAAGGAATTCGATCCAGGCTTTCAAAAAACGAGGGGTTCTTCTTCGAGTAATTGATTATTAACCAGGCACAGAATATTGCAATAACGAAACACAAAACGATCATCCCGCTCCAGGTGGAACGCAAAAGGTCGGCTTTGATCTCCAGCAGATGCAGATAGACGGAGCGCATCATCGTCAGGTTGACGATGATCGTAAATATGAGAATGGTGAGCCAGAAGGATCGGGGGGTGGAGGCGGTCTTGCTCATTACCATCAATTTTACTGGAAGATGCTGGCGGGGAGTGATTCATCATCCCGTTTTTTCACAGCCGAAAGAACAGTTGGGAGAAAGAGCGCCCCGGGCAGGCTCGATAGGATGAAATACGCACGGATCAGAACGGCCACACTCAAACTGATGGCCGGCGTCAATCCGGCAACATTGGACATGAAAAAGGTGAAGGACAATTCCTGTAGGCCATAGCCGTTGATCGAGATCGGGAGCAACGTGACGAAATAGGTAATACTCCAAAGACCGGCGATCATCCAAAAAGAGACGTGGCTTCCCAGATCATTCACAAATATAAAAATGGAACCGAACAGGCACAGCATGTGCAGCCAGGTAAACGTAAGCGATTCAAGCAGGGACAGCGGTTTATTGAGCCAAAGCCTGAAAACGGAAAACGTCCGTTTGAGAAATGCCATGGGCCTTTTGAACCAGACCACAGTCGAGAGAGAGGCAGGGTCGGCCCCCAAAAAACCCCATGAATGGACCAACCCAACCGGAAGCACCATGGTCATGCCCGTCACCCCAATCAACCTGTCCGCCGCAATCGACGCAAGGCAAACGGCACGGTCATATCCCATTTGCATCGTGCCTGCCAATCGCACGATATCACCGCCAATGGTGCTGGGTAGAAAGTTCGAGGCAAATAAACCTGTATAGGTGAGGGATATGCTGTCCTTTAAGTGCAGGTTTATTCCTCCGGAACGCAGCAGTACGTGCCACCTTAACGCCATTGAAGTGCGGGAAATAAAGAATAACAGAGCTGCCCAAAGCAGCGTGGATGTTTTTATGTTTGCAAAGGTCGCGACAATTTCATCCCACCCGCTTTTCCTCACCAAAACGATCAACAAGACCGCTGCCAGAACCGTTCCTGACAATTGCAGAACGCGCCGGCGGTTCTCGATCCACCAGGAAGGCATCCTAGAATTTCTTCCCCAACACCGCCCGAACAGTATACGTCGGCTTGCTTTGTGACTCGTGATAGGTACGCGCCAGCAATTCTGCGATCAGGCCCATGAGTATGGATTGAAATCCCAGGATCAACAGCATGACACCGATCTGGAAAAATGGTGATGTAAGCACATCGATAAAAAAGAATACCTTGCGGATGAACAAATACGCCAATAAGAGGACACTGGCCGCAATCAAGATAATTCCCGTCCCACCAAACAAACGCATCGGTTTATGGGAATAATCCAGGAGGAACTTTACAGTGAACAGATCCAGGATGACCTTTACGGTTCTCTCCAGGCCGTATTTTGCCTCGCCAAATTTACGTGGGTGGTGGCGGACAGGGAGTTCTGTGATCTTTGCCCCAATGGAGTGCGTGAAGACCGGAATAAAGCGGTGCATTTCGCCGTATAAACGGAATCCCTCCAGCGCCTCTCGCCGATAGGCTTTAAGCGTGCATCCGTAATCGTGCAGATGTACGCCAGTCACCCATGAGATCAGTCCGTTTGCGATGTTGGAGGGAATCGTGCGTGTGAAACGGTTATCCTTGCGGTCCTTGCGCCAGCCGCTGACGAGGTCATAGCCTTCGTCGAGTTTGGCAAGCAGCATGGGAATATCGGCCGGGTCGTTCTGCATATCGGCATCCAGCAGGACGATGATGTCACCCTCTGAGTGATCGATGCCTGCCGCAATTGC
>DATHRQ010000352.1:0-3555 GCA_035465095.1 Anaerolineales bacterium
TGAACGACGGCAAACGGCAGGTCAGTCCTTTTTTCAGCGCGGGAGAGAATGTCCATCACCCATCTACGCATATCCTCCTCGTTCCTCATATCACCATATACCATGAAATTCCAAAAGCCCTGCCCCACGCCGATCTCAGCCAGCGCAGGGACGTGCGCTTCCGTAAGCGGTTCGAGCCGCACATTCCCGCCCTCCAGTATGATGGGTCTTATTTCCATGTCAGCCATTCATCCTCCTCTGTATCCTGTGTCGGCAGATAGGGCATTTCGGGGCCATCCACACTCAAAAACTCACTCAAGGCGGCACGCATGGCCGTGCGGTCGTCCCACAAATACTCGCGTTCGCCAAAACACATCGACTGTTCATGCCCCTTTCCACACGACAACACGATGTCGCCGGGACGTGCCAATCTCAGCGCAAATCGGATCGCTTCGCCGCGATCCGGGATTCTCCAAAACGTCTCCCCCTCGATTCCTCCTCTGGACCTTGCACCTGCCGCCATCTCTTCAAGGATCTCCTCCAGCGATTCAGTGCGTGGATCCTCGGCGGTCAACACCGTTAGATCAGCCAGTTCAGCAGACGTCTCTGCCATCATGCGGCGCTTTTCCTTGTCCCGCAGGCCAGCCGAACCGAAGACAGAGATCACGCGGCCGTCTGTCATTGTTCGCCCAGCCTCCAATGCAGACTTCAAGGCGTTCGGCGTATGTGCAAAATCGACAATGGCCGTGAAGTTTTGCCCCATGTCAATGCGCTCCATGCGGCCGGGAATACCTTCAAGCAAAGCAATTCCCCGTGCTGCAACCTCTGGTTCCATACCAAGCCCATAGACCGTCGCGGTCAACGCGGCAAGACAATTCGACACGTTATATGCGCCGACGAGTTTGCTGCTCACTTCCACCTGAAAGTCCCTGCTTTGCGCCATAAATCGGATGCCCGTCGGACTGTACTCGATGTCCATCCCACGGATGTCTGCATCAGCACTTAATCCATAATTCAATTTATTGACTTTGTCAAAGTCGTTCAAAAAGTCGAACGATTTGTCATCATCCCGGTTGATAACGCCCAAACGCGGATTTCCCTGCGGTTTTTCAGAAGTGATTACCAGACTCGACAATAATCTTGCCTTAGCGGCACGATAATTTTCATAACTTCCATGCTCGTTCATGTGTTCATGGGTAATATTTGTCACAACACCGATATCGAACTCACAGGCGTCCACGCGGTATTGGGACCATCCATGCGATGTTGTTTCCAAAACGACATGCGTCAGCCCCGCATCAACCATTTCTGCGAGATAACGCTGCACGTCGTGCGCATCCGGGGTGGTTACGTGAAAGCCGGTATCAAGTATTTCATCACCGATGACCGCATTGACGGTTGATATCATCCCCGCTTTTAGATTCGCAGCCAGCAGTATCTGATGGATCAAATTCGTCGTGGTGGTTTTGCCGTCCGTGCCGGTCACACCGATCACTGTCAGCTTGCGACCAGGCCAATCGTGAAACGAAGCAGCCATCCACGTCAGCGCCTGACGCGTGTTTTCGAGTCGGATGTAGGGGACGGAAAGTCCGCTTATATCTTTTTCCCCAGCGACGGCTGACGCACCGCTGTCAATCGCATCCTGAATGTAGTTGTGACCATCGACGGTCCCTCCCGTCAACGCGACAAAAAGATGGCCGGGCTTCACCGTGCGACTGTCGATGGAAATCCCCGCGATCCGCACTTCGGGCACTTTCTCCATGAGCAAAGGCGGGGGCAGTTCGGAAAATATCTGTCGGAGAGATTTTTGGATTGTCATGGTTAAACAAAAAAAGGGTTTTGGTAATTCTACCAAAACCCTTTTGAATGCAAACTGTCTACTTTAAGGTCTTCCGCAAGCCTTCGAGCTTGCCTGCGACGGAACCATCCAGAACCTTGTCGCCGATCTTTACAACCAATCCGCCCAGTATGGAGGGATCTACTGTGAAGGTCACATCCTTCACGTCAAAGTTCTTCTTTACGGTTTCCTGCTCGTCGTCAGTCAGAGGCAGTGCGCTGGTGACTTCGGCAGTGTCGCCTTTGAAATCATCTTCAACGACGACAACCTTGCCGGATTTGACGCCGGAGAAGAATTCATCGAGAAGAGCCCGCTGCTTCTTTTCGTCCAACGCCTCGTCGACCAGTTTGTTCGCTGCGGCGATCGCGAGGGATGCCACCTGTCCGCGCAAATCTCCAAGAATGCGGTTGCGTTCGAGTTCAGTTTCGGCCAGTGCAGCCTCGCGAGCCTCGGCTGCCTCTGCTTCAGCGGCGGCCTTGACGTCCTTACCGGCAGTTTCGGCACGCTCCGTTGCTTCACGGACAACCTGACTCGCCTCGGCCTGTGCATCGGCGACGATCTTGGCGGCTTCCTTTTCAGCATTGGCGCGCGCATCCGCAGCGACGCGGGCATCTTCCAGTCCCTGTGCAATTTTCTCTTTGCGGGTCTCCATCATATCCAGCATCGGTTTGTAGACCCAGGCGTTCAGCGTTAGGAAAACGATGAAGAAAGCGATGATCTGAATAATAAGCAGACCAAGATTAATACCAAGTGCTTCCATCTAGTGCTCCTCTCCCTTATACGACTTTGAACAGCATCAGGAACGCAATAACCAGACAGTAGATCGCGATCGCTTCGGAGAACGCAATACCGAGGATCATGTTGGTCAACAGGTTGCCGTACGTATCCGGGTTGCGTGCCATACCGGTAAGAGCACCCTGCACGCTCAGACCGATCCCCACCCCTCCGCCTGCAGCGCCGATCATTGCCAGACCGGCTCCTACAAAACGCATCGCATCTAAAATGTTTCCTTCCATGTTACAAGCCTCCTTAGGTTTAAACTCTACTATTATAAATTTTAATGAGCTTCTGCATGCTCATCGCCATGTCCCTGGGTGGCTTGCGCCATAAAGACCATGGTCAACATACCGAAAACGAACGCCTGAATGACGCCCACGAATAACTCGAACAACATGATCATTGCGGGCAGGATCGAAAACTTGCCCAGCAAGCCTGCCACGATCGCAACCAGCACGATGCCGGCAAACATATTACCAAACAGACGAAATGCAAATGAAAGGACCTTTGAAATTTCTGAGATCAATTCAAGCAGGCCAACCAAAAAATCCATCGCGCCAAAGAACGGCACCTTGAACATACGCTTTGTGTTGAAGAACTTGGTCAGGTAACCGAATCCCTGTGCACGGAACCCGACCACCTGGATCATCACAACCGAGATCAAAGCCAGCGCAAATGTGAAGTTCAAGTCCACAGAAATACCACGCAGGAACGGCGCAAGGATGTAATCACCATGTTCAGCAGTGAACAAATACCAATTTCCAGCCAAAGCACTGATCGCATGTCCCTCACCTTCGTGATGCGCGTGATGCAGCACACCAATGGATTCAAATCCGGGGATCAACTTCAACAGGTTGGCAAACAACACATAGAACATAATGGTTGCAAACCACGGGAAGATCATGCGTGCATATTTCGTGCCGGCCGAACTCTCCGTCAGGTTATAAAGCAGCTCGAAGAAC
>DATHRQ010000353.1:0-5308 GCA_035465095.1 Anaerolineales bacterium
TTCGGTGACGGCTTCATTGTTGACTCCCTCCACGCAGGCGGGATGTTGCGTTCCGATATCATCAAGGATTTGGGTCTCGGTATGAGCGGGACGAACACCCGCTCTACTCGACCACCGTTCATTTCATTACAAGCGGATGGCAACCATCTTGTCCTTGACGCTGATCCTGCAAAAGCGGCAGAGTCTATCAAACGCTTCTCCGAAAAGGATGCAGCGAATTGGAGTCCCTTCCTTGATTCCATGAGGAAAGCCTCACGCTTTATTCATAAGTCCAATTCAACCATCATGCCGCGCCTGCCCAAAGGCTTCAACATGAGCGAAGGTATGGATCTCGCCAAACTTGGCATTGTCCTGCGAATGATGGGCGGCAAGGACATGATGCGCATCATCCGCGGTATTCCCATGACCGCCGAAGAATTCGCGGACGAATGGTTCGAGTCCGATGTGGTCAAGGGTGCGGTGGCGTCGCTAGGAATTCATGGCTTTACGCTTGGTCCGATGGGCGCAGGGACAGGTTATACCCTTATGGACAATTGGGCGAATCGAGGGGGTATGGCTCATGTGTCTGTTGATGGTGGAATAGGAATGATTGGCGAAGCACTTGCGGATGCAATTAAATCATTCGGCGGCGAGATCCGCATGGACGCAGAAGTCAAATCCATTCAAGTGGATACATACACCTGCAAAGGAGTAGTCCTTGCGAATGGCGAAGAGATTTCTGCTAAGAACATCATCTCCGCAGTTGACCCGAAGCAGACATTCTTGAATTTGGTTGGCGCGGTCAACTTGCCACCTGAATTTGTGTGGAACGTCCAATCCATTAAGATGCGCGGATCGGTGGCTAAAGTCCATTTGTTGGTTGATACTGCAAGTGCGGACGGCCGTCCGCCCCTACCCGATGGGACTTTGGTTATTGCTCCGTCTATCAAATATCTTGAAAAAGCTTACGATGCGGCGAAATATCATAGCATTTCCGAGAAACCCTATCTTGAAATCACGACTTCGGGGAATGTAGTCAGCATCCATTTTCAATATGCGCCATATAAACTGAAAGATAAATCATGGGATACAGAACGCGAGACTGTCGAAAATCTAGCTATCGATACATTGGCAGAATATTTCCCCAATTTCAAATCGTCGGTCAAAAATACAAAAGTAATTACACCACTTGATATGGAACAAACCTATGGCTTGACCGAAGGCGACCTTAACCATGGTCAACTGATGCTCGATCAATTCATGTTCATGCGTCCGATACCTGGCTGGTCGAATCATAAGACGCCGCTCGATAACCTCTATCTCTGCGGAAGCGGCGTCCACGGCGGAGGGGGAGTCAGCGGCGCGGCAGGCAGGAATGTAATCAAGGTTTTGAAGGCAGCATAAAAGGACGCGAGAAATTCTCGCGTCCTTTTAAAATTTAGCTGTTTATTTGTCTTAAGAAGATTTGTCACGCGGTTCATTATCGATAGGAGGTGGAGGCGGGCAATGCCTTTCTGTTTTTGCCCAGCAGCCAGGTCAACAGTAAGCCCACTACAAAGCCACCGATGTGAGCCATATAAGCCACACCGCCTCCAGTTTGAGAGGAATCGGCCAGTGTACCAATTCCGCTGAATAGTTGCAGCAGGAACCAAAATCCGATCACAACAAACGCAGACATCGGAATGACGGCCCGATTCATCATGACCCGCACCCGTCCGCGTGGGAACATGAGCAGGTAGGCGCCCAGCACCCCGGCGATGGCGCCGGATGCGCCCAGGTTCGGAATATTCGACCCGCTACTGACAGCCATTTGGGCAAATGTCGCTCCCAGTCCACAGAGAAGGTAAAAGATCGTAAATAGCCCGTGGCCGAGACGGTCTTCCACGTTATCGCCAAAGATCCATAGGTAAAGCATATTCCCCAGCAGGTGCATCCAGCCGGCGTGCATGAACATGGATGTGAAAAGCGTGGGCAGTTCTCCAGCCGGGTTTGCAAGAAAACGACTGGGGACGAACGCCCAGCGATTGATGAAAGCATCTCCGTTGTTTAGTTCCAAAAAGAAGACGATTACATTTATCGCGATCAGCACGTAGGTGACCACTGGCGTGATCCTGCGTGTACTGTTGTCATCACCGATTGGCATCATGATATTTTCTCCTTTTTCTTTTTCACATGTTTGTCAACTTGGTTCCCATTGATTTCGGAGTAATTATGTCGGATATAAGCCATGGCCGTCAATGAAGGCTTGCACCCGTTGAGGTAAGGGAAATCCCTACGGATGTTTTAGCTGCGTGTTTTGAATACATATACCTAATACCCATCAAATAATCAGTCAATTTGGAAATGAGTCAACCAGACAGGATAAATCAAAAACATCCAAAGCCTATTCGACCTTGGATGTTTGTTGAGACGTATTTGAACAATGTTACGCGTCAGGCTGTGAAATTTCCTTCACGACCTCGGCTGTCTTTTCCGGGTCGTTCACGCGGGTGGCTACATCCGCCTGGGAGATAATTCCCACCAGCCGACCATCGTTATCGACGACCGGAATGCGGCGCAGTTGATGTTCTTCCATGGCGTTCAATGCCTTTTCCAGATCATCATCCGCACGGCAGGTGACGACATCACCGCTCATTACGTCGCCCACCGTCGTGGTTTGGGCATCACGCTCCTCGCCGATAACCTTCAAAGCCAGGTCGCGGTCGGTCACAATGCCTACCAGATTATAGCCCTGCTCATCCTCCACAACGAGGATCGGGCCGATGTTTTCGTCCTTCATCTTTTTTGCTGCGGCAGAGACGGCATCTCCGGGAACACAACAAACCAGTCGTTCGGTCATTACATCACTACATTTACTCATTAAAATCTCCTTCCACTAATTGGATATCTTGATTATGGGTGATAGCCCATTCTTCGTAAATAGAGGTTTGCCCGCGTCAGGAGATGGGGAAATCCCCTATTCCCCCTTGCAGACAAGAGTCTGCCCCGCTATCGCTAACATGACGCCATTTTGTGAAAGGTAGTGCAAAGGCAGCTCCGCCTCGGTCTGATTGACGGGAGGCCTGCCTCATCCACCCGGGCCACAACCTCATCGTAGGCTGTTTGATTCGGCAATTCGACCGTGAAATGACGCAAGCCGAGGGCATCCTCGGGCGCAGGCGGCGCGGCAGGGAGGAATGTGGTTAACAATTTGAAGTAAAATTAATATTGTAAAGGTGTTGAAGTGCATACAATATCCCTGAGTTTATTTGTTCAATCCAAGCGAAATGCTGTCCCTGAAGTTCTTGTAGATCGCATCAGTTAATCCATCGGCGCGAAACGTTTCCATAACCGAGCCTAAATGACTGCAGATATCGATTGATATCCGTGGTCATTTATTGTTCAAAGATTATTTTGTCAATAAGGAGAAGAACATGACGACTTATTTCAAAACTGCCGAAACGTACATCCCCGGCTCGATGACACTTCCGCAAAAATATTACACATCCAAACAGGTGTTCAAGCGCGAGAAGGAGATTATCTTCAAAAAGGGCTGGATATGTGTCGGGCATCAAAGCCGCATCCTGGATGTGGGCGAATATTTCCTCGCCGATATTTTCGAAGAGAGCATCATTGTTTTGCGGGATAAGCAAAACCAAGTTCGTGCGTTTTACAACGTCTGCCGCCATCGCGGGACGCGCATCTGTGAAGATGCTCAAGGGCGCTTCAATGCAAGCATCCAATGTTCGTATCATGCCTGGACCTATGGTTTGGATGGAAAACTTATCGGCGCGCCATTCATGAAAGATGTACCTGATTTCCCATGGGAAGAATTTCCACTCCAGGCCATTCCGCTGCACATTTGGGATGGTTTTATTTTTGTGCATATTGGCAGGGATGAGCCCGAACCATTCGAGAAGATGTACGCTCCCATGCTGGATCGACTCACCCGCTGGAACGTTGGCAGGCTTAGGGCACATTCACGCCATGTGTATGAACTTACAACCAATTGGAAATATATTTTTCAAAACTTTAATGAATGCTATCACTGCCCCACCATCCACCCAATATTGAATAAATTCACAACTATACCGGGGCGGAAAACGACCTCATCGAGGGCCCGTTCCTTGGCGGCCATATGGATATCACAGGAGGCGAGAGCATGACCATGACCGGAAACTTCTGTTCACTCCCGCTTGGTGACCTGGAATCAGGGATTGCAAGACGCGGTTATTATTATACGCTGTTGCCGAACCTTCTTCTGAACATTCACCCTGATTATCTGATGTATCATATGGTCATGCCAATCGCACCCGGGCGCAGCACCGTGATCAGCGAATGGCTTTTCAACCCGTTGGCTTTTGAACGCGAAGATTTTCACCCGGAGGATGCAGTGGGTTTTTGGCATGAAACAAATCTGCAGGATTGGCATGTGTGTGAATTGAGTCAACGCGGTGTTGAATCGCAAGCCTACACTTCGGGATGGTATTCCCCGCGTGAGAGTTTGTTGGCGGCCTTCGACCGATTTTACCTGACAATCTTGGATGAGCAAAAGTTCGAAAATGAATAACAGGCCATACAATCATGCGTGACCTGCGGATTTATTTTTAAGGCGCTCCTAGTTGACAACTGTCAGGACAACACCATTTTGTGAAGGATCGTGCAGAAGCAAACCCGCCTCGGTCTGATTCGACGGAAAGCCTGCCTCGTCCACCCGGGCCACCACCTCATCATAGGCTGTTTGGTTCGGCAACTCGACCGTGAAATGGCGCAAGCCGAGGGCGTCTTCCGGCGGGGGCGGTGCGCCGCGTCCCTGCCAGGTGTTCAAGCCGATGTGATGATGATACCCGCCTGCAGAGACGAATCCCATCTGGATCGGTTTCGCCATCCCCATGATGTCAAAGCCGATGACACCGTGATAAAAATCAATGGCCTCATCAACATCCCGTACATGCAAATGGACATGTCCCATGCGGGCATCTTTGGAGATGGGCGCATCCAATTTATCATCTTCATTCAAATGACTGAATAATGCATCTACATCCAACGGCTCACGCCCGTTGCTGGGGGAGCCGTCTGCTCGGCGCGCACCGAAGGTTTCGCCGTCGAAAAACCATTCGCCGTCCTCAGGCGATTCGCAATACAATTCGATACCATTACCCTCAAGATCGTCAAGGTAGGTGGCCTTGGTCATAATGTGGTCGGTGGGAGAGTTGGGAATCTTCAGCGCAAACAGGCGTGCCATTGCCCTCGCCAGTTCGCGTCGATTTGGGTACACCACAGCGAAGTGATACAGCCCCGTCACGCCGCGATATTTTTTCAAATTCGGCTTTTCCTCCAAACGGAGAAG
>DATHRQ010000354.1:0-4380 GCA_035465095.1 Anaerolineales bacterium
GTTTTCCACGACGACCAGCATGGGACGGCGATCATCTCGTCGGCTGGGTTGGCGAATGCGCTGGAGATCGTGGGCAAGAGGCACGAAGATATCCGCATGGTGATCTCGGGCGCAGGCGCATCTGCCATATCCTGCGCGGAGCTTGCGATCAAGTGGGGCGTGAAGCGCGAGAACATCATGCTGTGCGACAGCCGCGGCGTGGTCTATAACGGCCGCACAGAGGGCATGAACAAATACAAGGAACGCTTCCTTGTGGATACCGATGCCCGCACTTTGGCGGATGCCCTGCGCGGCGCGGACGTGTTCTACGGCCTATCCGTTGCGAATGTGATGACGCCCGATATGGTCAAATCAATGGCGGAGGATCCAATCATCTTCGCGATGGCCAATCCCGATCCCGAGATCAAGCCCGAGTTGGCGCTGGAAGCGCGCAAGGATGTCATCATCGCCACCGGCCGGTCTGATTACCCCAATCAGGTAAACAATGTGCTGGGTTTCCCGTTCATCTTCCGCGGCGCGTTGGACGTGCGGGCGAAGGGCATTAATGAGGAGATGAAATTAGCGGCCTCGAAAGCGCTGGCTGCGCTGGCAAAAGAGGATGTGCCTGATTCGGTCATCCGTGCGTACGGCATCGAGTCGATCAAGTTTGGACGCGAATATATCATCCCCACGCCGCTCGATCCGCGCGTGCTGCTGTGGGAGGCGCCTGCCGTGGCCGAGATGGCCATGGAAACGGGCATGGCCCGCAAAACCATCGATATCGAAGAATATCGTGAACAACTGGCCTACCGTCAGGGGAAGGGCGAGCAGATTCGCTATTTCTTCCAGAACAAGGCGCGCTCTTCCGGGGGAAAAAAGCGGATCGTCTTTGCCGAGGGGCACGATCGAAAGATTGTTCGGGCAGCGTATCAGATTCAAGATGAGGGCATTGCTACACCGATTCTGCTCGGAATGACGGATGTCATTCAGGAGCATATCGATTCTCTGGGGCTCGATTTCAAGCCGGAGACCATTCATCCCAGGGAACACAAGGAATTTGAAAAATATGCGAAGGCCTATTATGAGCTTCGCAGCCGCAAAGGTGTTACGGTCAACGATGCCCTCAAGATCATGCGCGACCCGAACGTGTTCGGTCCCATGATGGTCAAACTTGGCGATGCGGATGCGTTCATCTCCGGGTTGACACACCATTACCCGGATGTGATCCGCCCGTCGCTGCAGATCCATCACACGGCGGAAGATTCGGCGCTGGTCTCCGGCGTCTACATCATTATCGTGGATGACCGCGTCTACCTCTTTACGGATGCGACGGTCAACATCGAACCGAGCGCGGAAGACCTGTCGGAGATCGCATCGCTCGCGGCGGAATATGCCAAACAATTGGAGTTGGAGCCGCGCGTTGCTTTCCTCTCCTTCTCGAACTTTGGTTCGGCCCCGCATCCTCTCTCGGACAAGGTGCGGCGCGCCGTCGAACTGACGAAATCCCGCCACCCGGAGCTGGTCGTGGACGGCGAGATGCAGGCCGATACGGCAGTTGTGGCAGAGATCGTGGAGAATCAGTATCCCTTTAGCAAAGTGAAGGATGCGAACGTATTGGTCTTCCCGTCGCTTGAATCGGCGAATATTGCCTATAAGCTGCTGGCCCGCTTGGGCAACGCAAAAGCCATCGGTCCCATTTTATTGGGCATGGGCGCTCCGGTACATGTATTGCAAACGGGTGACGATGTCAACGACATCGTGCAGATCGCATCTGTAGCCGTGATGGACGCGATGGGGCGCGAAGAGGAGTAGGTGGTAAGATACTCATGAAACACGGGCGGACGTAGTCATCAGCGTCCGCCTTTTGATTTGGAGGTAAGTATGAAGTTTGCCATCTTTGGCACAGGCGGAGTCGGCGGTTATTTTGGTGGAAGGTTGGCACAGATCAGACAGGATGTGACGTTCATTGCGCGGGGGAGGCACCTGGCGTCCATAACAGGAACAGGTTTACGGGTCGATTCGATCGGCGGTGATTTTGTGATCGAGCCGGCAAAGGCGACCGATTCGCCGCAATCTGTTGGTGAGGTGGATTGTGTCATCGTCTCGACCAAGTCCTGGCAGCTGCCTGAAGCGATCGAACAAATAAAGTTTATGGTGGGAGATCGGACAATGATCGTGCCATTGTTAAATGGGATCGAGCATATCGACCTGCTTGTTGAGTCATTTGGCGGACGTGTGCTCGGCGGGCTGTGCCGCATCAGTTCGTTCATTGCGGAGCCCGGGCATATCACCCATGTGGGCGTGAAACCTTATATTGCATTTGGGGAATTGAACGGCGAGGTGACCGAGCGCGTGAAGCGGCTTAAGGAAGTCTTTTCTTCCATTGACGGGATCGACGTCGATGTGCCGCAGGACATCAGGGTTGCAATGTGGGATAAGTTCATATTCATTTGTTCCACCAGCGGCGTCGGCGCAGTGACCCGCCAGCCGTTCGGCGTGATCCGTTCGATTTCTGAATCGCGCGCGTTGTTGAAGACGGCTATCGAAGAGGGTGTACGATTGGGACGTGCGAAAGGAATCGAACTTCCTCGTGACCTGCCTAGCGTCATAATAAAACGGATCGACGCTCTGCCTGAGACCATGGTCGCTTCGATGCAGAAGGACATCATGGAGGGAAAGCCTTCCGAACTGGAAGCGCAGAGCGGTGCGGTTGTGCGGATGGGGCGTGCCCTGGGGATTCCAGTCCACACGCACGAGTTCATCTATGCAAGTTTACTGCCGATGGAAAAGAAGGCCCGGGAAAAGTAATCGGACATCCCACGCAGGCTGGGTTTATTCCTGCCACTCCAACTCGAACTCGTCGATCGAAACGGTGTCGCCGTCCTGAACGCCCGCTTTTTTCAGGGCGTTTGTGATGCCAAGCGTTTCCATGATCTTGTGGAAGCGCCTCAATGACCCGTAGTGCTCCCAATAGGTCATCTTGGCAGCGCGTTCGATGGCGGCGCCGCTGATGCGCCATTCGTTCTCCCCCTCACGCGTGATCTCGAAATCGCGCGGGTCTTCCTTTGGCTTGTAGACCGGCATCGGCACTTCCATCTCCACCGGTTCCGGGGTTTCCTGCAGCTTTTGATAAGCTTTGTTCAACAACTCACGCGTGTTCGTACGCGCCAGAGCGGATATGGTCATGAATTCCACATCCCGTTTTTTGAATTCCTTACGGATGCTCTCGAGTCTTTCCTGGACTTCGGGCTGGTCTATCTTATTGAGCGCTGCGATTTGCGGCTTTTCTCCCAGTTTTGGATCGAAGAGCGATAACTCGGTATTGATCTGGCTGAAGTCGGCAAGCGGGTCTTCAGACAGCCCGTCCAGCACATGGATCAGTACCCGCGTGCGCTGGACGTGACGTAAAAAGTCGTGGCCGAGTCCCGCTCCCTGTGCCGCGCCTTCGATCAGCCCGGGGATGTCGGCCAGCACAACGCTGGTGTCGAAGTCGATCTCCGCCACGCCGAGATTTGGCTCCAGAGTGGTGAATGGATAGGGCGCGATCTTGGGTTTGGCGTTTGTCAGAGCAGTGAGCAGCGTCGATTTGCCGGCGTTCGGGACGCCGATCAGCCCGATGTCGGCGATCAGTTTCAATTCCAGCCTTAGGCGTCTTTCTTCGTAGGGTTCGCCTTATTCGGCAGTGCGCGGCGCCTGGTTGCGTGAGGTCGCAAAGTGTTGATTCCCGCGTCCGCCGCGCCCGCCTTTGCAGATCAGGAGCTGCTGCCCGGGCTCGGTAAGGTCGCCGATCAGTTCGTCGGTATCGGCGTCGAAGATGATCGTGCCGGGCGGGACGGGGATGATCAGGTCTTTGCCTTTGCGACCCGTCATCTGCGAGGGCCCGCCGTTGTGTCCATCTTCGGCCTTGAACTTTTGGTTAGGGCGAAATGACGACAGTGTATTGAGCGTGGGCTTGACCTCCAGGATCAGATCGCCGCCCTTGCCGCCGTCGCCGCCGTCCGGTCCGCCGCGCGGTACGAATTTTTCGCGTCGAAAATGTACCATGCCGTCGCCGCCCTTGCCCGAACGGACGTAAATTTCTACCTGGTCTGTAAACATAATGGTTGATTATATCGTTATAATGAATTAGAAATTATGAACTGGCACAAAACCACCCTCGAAATCTCCACCCACGGCAAGGGACTGCACGACTTCACAGAAACTGTCCGCGCTCAGTTGAAAGAGTGGAACGTGCGTGAGGGCATGTGTTATCTCTTTGTACAGCACACCAGCGCCTCGCTGGTCGTCAGCGAAAACTGGGACCCGACCGCCCGCGCCGATCTGGAAACGTTTATGGAACGCCTCGTCCCTGAAAAGGACACCTGGTACACCCACCATCTCGAAGGTACGGACGATGCCACT
>DATHRQ010000355.1:0-6079 GCA_035465095.1 Anaerolineales bacterium
GGGGGATGAATCAAATATGTCCCCAGATCCTAGAGACGTACGATTAATTATTTCGATATATGGTCTGTTATTGAACGCTGAGTAGGGACTGTTTTTGCTCCACGCTTTCGCCCGCCTTTACCTTGATGCGGTTAACAACGCCGTCGCGCGGAGATTTCAATTCGTTCTGCATTTTCATCGATTCAAGGATAAGGAGTACCTGGCCTTTTTTCACTTCCTGCCCCTCCTCAACTGAAACGGTGACCACCAGTCCGGGCATGGGCGCCTTGAGATGATACTCGCCGCCCTCGGCCACGCCTCCGCCTGCTGCAGCACGCAGACGTCTTTCGCGTTCATCCTCGACCTTTACCGGGTACAGGCGTCCTCTTAAGAGTACCTGCCAATCTTCATCACCCTCCTGAACATAGGCCTCGTGCGACCTGCCGTCCACAATCAGCGAATAGACAGGTTGTCCGCTTACGGCCTCAAAATCGATCTCATATGTTGCGCCGTCGATGGTGACCTGCTTATCGTCGAGCAGTTCAACGACATATTCCTTGCTGTCAATGGTTGCAATATATTTCATGCCTGCCTACCTGTGCATTCTTTCCCAACGGCCGACCCACTTCCAGTTGCTGGTATCGCGCTCATTGCGTTGGACGATCTGCGCAGAACGTTCCGCTGATTCATGGGCAACTAGCGTTGCCAGGATCGCTGCCACCTCGCTAAAATCCTTGCGGTGTTCCTCGGCGCCCTCCATCGAGAAGCGCTCCTCGACAAAACGCGTATCGTATTGCCCGGCCATGAAACGGTGTGAATCCATCATGGTTTGGTGGAACGGGATGTTGGTCCGTACACCGACGACGCGGTACTCCTCAAGCGCGCGGCGCATGCGTAAAATGGCCTGCGCCCGCGTTTCGCCCCAAACGATCAGCTTGGCGATCATCGGATCGTAGAATGGGGTGATCTCGAAACCGGGATACACACCGGTATCCACGCGTACGCCGGGCCCGGTTGGGATCAGGCTGTGGGTTATCCGTCCTGTCGATGGCATAAATCCATTGTACGGATCTTCGGCGTTGATGCGGCACTCGATGGCGTGGCCGTTAAATTTCACATCCTCTTGCGTATAGCTCAAAGCACGCCCGCGTGCAATACGGATCTGTTCCTTCACAATGTCGATGCCGGTCACCATTTCGGTGACAGGATGTTCCACCTGCAGGCGAGTGTTCATCTCAAGGAAGTAATAGTTGTTATCTTTGTCCAGCAAGAATTCGATCGTGCCCGCGTTGACGTAATTGACCGCCTGCGCAGCCTTGACCGCGACCGCCCCCATCTGCTCCCGCAGTTCTTCGCTCAACGCGGAGGATGGAGCCTCCTCCAGCAGCTTTTGATGTCTGCGCTGCAGGGAACATTCGCGCTCACCCAGATGGATCACGTTCCCATGTGTATCGGCAAGCACCTGGATCTCGATGTGACGTGCACCCTCGACCAGTTTCTCAAGGTAGACGTTTCCATCTCCAAAAGCGGATTCAGCCTCACGCCTCGCTGAGTCAAGCAGGGCTGGCATCTCCTCGATCGACTTTACCTCCCGCATGCCTTTTCCGCCTCCGCCCGCTGTGGCTTTGATCAGCAGAGGGAAGCCGACTTTTGGGGCGATGGCGAGCAGGTCGTCATTGGTCATGTTGCCCACATCCTCGGTGCCCGGTACCACCGGAACGCCTGCCTTTATCACCGTTGCACGCGCCACTGCTTTATCGCCCATCGCCGCAATGGCCGAAGGTTTCGGCCCGATAAAGGCTATGCCTTTTTCCTCGCATGCGGCAGCGAAATCGTCACGTTCCGCCAGAAAACCGTAGCCCGGATGGATGGCGTCTGCGCCGCATTGGCTGGCAATATCCAGAATTTTGTCGGCGCGCAGATAGGATTCGCGCGAAGGAGCAGGCCCTAGTAAATAGGCTTCGTCTGCGTATCTCACATGCAGCGCATGGCGGTCGGCCTCAGAGTAGACGGCCACCGTCTCAACACCCAATTCCCTGCATGCGCGGATGATACGAACGGCGATCTCGCCTCGGTTTGCGACCAGTATCTTTTTGAACATAATACCTCTCACCGTCATTGCGAGCCCCGCTGGTTGAGTAACCCTGAGCGTTTGTTGCAAAGGGTGTATCGAAACCGAGGGGCGAAGCAATCCCAGTGTTGTTTTGGGGATTGCTTCGTTGGGCTACGCCCTCCTCGCAATGACGAAATTTACAACGGAATATTTCCGTGCTTCTTGGCTGGGTTTGAATCGCGCTTGTTTGCCAGCATTTCGAGTGCATTGATCAAACGCGGACGCGTCTCTTTGGGTTCGATCACATCGTCGATATAGCCGCGTTCCGCTGCAACATAAGGGCTGGCAAATTTCTCGCGATATTCCTCCACCAGTTCCGCTTTCCGTTGAACGGGGTCTTTCGCCTTCGCGAGTTCCTTTCGGAAAATGATGCTGACCGCGCCGTCCGGTCCCATGACGGCGATTTCAGCCGATGGCCACGCCAGATTTACATCGCTGCGGATGTGCTTTGAAGACATGACGCAATAGGCGCCGCCGTATGCCTTGCGTGTGACTACCGTCAGCTTGGGGACGGTCGCTTCGCAGAAGGCATACAACAGCTTGGCACCCGAACGAATGATCCCATTATGTTCCTGGACCGTGCCGGGCAAAAAGCCCGGAACATCCTCAAATGTGATGATCGGGATGTTGAAGGCGTCACAAAATCGGACGAAGCGCGCGCCTTTTTCACTTGCATCGATATCCAGCACGCCTGCCAAAACGGATGGCTGGTTTGCCACAATGCCGACGGAGTGCCCGCCAAGCCGTGCAAAACCAACAACGATATTCTGGGCATAATTCTCATGGATCTCGAAGAACTGTCCGTTATCCATGATCATGCGGATCGCTTCCTTGATGTCGTAGGGTTTATTCGGATCGTTAGGAACGATCGTGTTCAACCCTTCATTCATACGAAGCGGATCGTCTCCGGCTACGAAGGGCGGGTCTTCCATATTGTTTTGCGGCAGGTAGCCAAGCATTTTGCGAATTAGAAAAAGCGTGTCAGCTTCACTGTCTGCGGCCACATGGCATACGCCCGATGTTTCCGAGTGAACGCCAGCGCCGCCCAATTCCTCCTGTGTCACTTCCTCGTGTGTAACTGTCTTGACAACGTCCGGGCCGGTGACGAACATATAGGATGTGCCGCGCGTCATGAATATAAAATCCGTCAGGGCAGGGGAGTAGACCGCGCCGCCTGCGCACGGCCCCATGATGGCAGAGATCTGCGGGATGACGCCCGACGCCATGGTATTGCGCAGGAAAATATCCGCATATCCGCCCAATGCCACAACGCCTTCCTGAATGCGTGCGCCGCCTGAATCGTTCAACCCGATCAGAGGCGCACCGTTCTTCATGGCCATATCCATGATCTTGCAGATCTTTTCGGCGTGCACTTCGCCCAGGCTCCCACCGAACACGGTGAAATCCTGTGAGAAGACATAGACAAGGCGTCCCTCGATGGTTCCCCAGCCGGTCACGACCGAGTCACCCATGAACTTTTGTTTATCAAGATCGAAATCGCTGGTGCGATGCTTGACAAAAGGATCGACCTCGCGGAACGAACCCTTGTCCATTAGGAGGTCGATGCGTTCACGCGCGGTCAGACGTCCTTTCTTATGCTGGGCCTCGATGCGCTCCGCTCCGCCGCCCAAACGCGACTGCGCCCGTTTTTCATTCAAGATTTGGATTTTCGGTTGGTTGCTCATGTTCCTCACTTTTTCTAAAAAATGATCTTGTGCCCGGAAGGGTTGCCAGGGTCAATACGACAACCATGGAGAAAATCGAACAGGCAATTGCGAAGGGCAGATTTGCCCGGGGTGATTGGAACAGTGTTCGCTCCAACCAGTATTCTATCAGCCAAATCAATGCAGCGGCAACAATTGCAGGACGGGCCCACGACCTGCCTCTCCACAGGCCGTACAACAGGAAGCCTCCTGCTGCCCCCCAGCCTGCGCCGGTTATGGATAGATACAGCGGGCTGAGACTTGCATCGAATTCATACAACACATCCCAGGCTTGCAAAGCCGCAAAAAAGCGCGTCACGCCCCAGGCTGACAATATTAACACCATCCATAGCAGAAGGGTTACACCGAAGGGTCTTTTGGAAGGCATGGAATCAGGCTCGTTGGATTAGGATCAGTTTCATCTTGAGAAGGAAGCGATTAATTTTTTTCATGGCGAAGGTGTTTGATAGCGCATCAAATCCTTGCCGCCGTATTGAAAACCCGTCCCTTCAATATAAGGCTCGAATTGATTTCTGTACGGCAGTTGTGCCAGTATGGCCGGGTTTGCAAGAACATAATCCATGCCGATCTCTCCAAGGTAGTTACCTGCAGTTTTACTTTTAAGGAAATTGAAATAATCGTAACTGTTGATCAGACCATCCATGTTGATCACCGTACGGTCATTGATAAAGTAGCCTGCATTGCCGCCGCCGGTCATCCCGATCACGCTTCCGGGTTCAGTGTGTTCTTCTAGAAATTCGGCCAGGTCGTTGTTTGGGTCTGCTGCCTGCCAACGATCGTATTGCATCTGATCTTTTATGGTTGTCCAAAATACCGTTCCCATGAAGATGAAAATGCCAGTCGCCAACAGCCACAGCGTTTTTTGTGTTGCGGGATGATCGCGTACGGTCTCATACAGCACTCCAGCGACCAGGGCAACCACAAACACCTGCGTGACGAGTTGAGCGACCCAATACCATTCCTTATAGGCGGCATAGCCTGTGATGTGATAAGAGATGACCTGTATCCATGCGCCGCAGAAAAGTGGAATGATGCCCAGCAGAACAATTGAGTTTCGCGACTTTTGACGGTTGAGCAATAATACAGCGTAAAACAATATCGCTGCTATCGAAATGATGAGTAGATATCGTTGTGTGACAGGAATGCGCAAAATATTGATCGCCTCCGCCCACTGGCCCCAAATGCTTGAGATCGGATGCCATGCATTCGCATCGCCCAGATAATCGATGCCGAAAAATGACAAGACATTTGGCGCCGACCCACCGTAGACATTTCCGGAAAGGGAGCCCCACCAGCGTTTGATCTGCCCACTGACAGGAGATGGTGTGCCAAAGGTAATTTTATTCCATAGCATGTAGAGCGCCATTGCGCTTCCAACGATGCCAAAATAGACAAAGCCGTTTGTCAGCCAGATTTTCCAGTTGGCCTTCCATTGCTCTATTGGCGATTGGCCGTAGTTTGGTTTTGATGCGGATGAGCTCAATCCCAGGGCGGCATATCTTGTTGCTCCGAAGAATATTACTGTAAGAACAAAATCGTAAACAATAATTGTTCGGGGAAATCCTTCGAAATTAGTAAACGGCAGAATGATGAGCATAACAGCACCCACGAACGCTGCCGTGGATGCGCCGAACAGTATCAGTGACTTTGCCATTTTCTCTCGATCGATTTCGTTTGGGCTTTTATATAGATCAAACAAAAATGCGCCGATAACCTTCACTACCAGGCTGATTATGATCATCGTTATGGCCACGTCTGAATATCTTGGAAATTCGTTGAATGATAAGCGAAAGATGAACCCGAGCAGCACCGAAATGACGATGGCCACTATATCAAAGGGAAGGAAATACCTCAACGGATGTCTGCGAAATACCACCCAAATGCCGGCCATGATCACGAAGAAGATCAGATCCAGCCTGCTTAATATGACAAATATCCCCAGGATGCCCAATGTGGACAGTTGCCTGGTCGTTTGGTCTTTCTGTGAGGTTTCGAATTTATAAAGTTTGTAGACAAAGAAGAGGACAAAGAACGCGGCCATGCCGGTCTCGAGCCCTTGTTGGTATACGCGATTTAATATATCTGTATTGAAAGCCCAATATGTGGCGGCGATGGCTCCGATAGCCGGCGTGAAGATCTTGCCAAGCAAGCGGTAAAACAAAATGGACGTGCCCAGCGAAAACGCGCTCATGACAAGAATAAGGATTCGGAGCGGCAGGATCAGGTCAAAGCGGGCAA
The DNA here is from genome assembly GCA_035465095.1 of Anaerolineales bacterium. Classification (GTDB taxonomy): domain Bacteria; phylum Chloroflexota; class Anaerolineae; order Anaerolineales; family Villigracilaceae; genus Defluviilinea. Next base: position 6,055 of record DATHRQ010000355.1, read on the forward strand.
GAGCGAAGATGGGAACGCAGACCCA
>DATHRQ010000356.1:0-5105 GCA_035465095.1 Anaerolineales bacterium
CAGATCAGTTCGCCTGATAATTTTCCGTTCGTTTCCACATTCTGCAGTATCAGAAAATCCTCGCGATAGACAAAAGGCACTGTTTCATTATTGAGCATCAATTTCATCACCGGAGTTGCAAGATGAGTTTGGTAGGATATTGGGAAATATTGCTGTTCAACCACCAGACCTGAATCAGCAAACTGCTGTGCGATGTATTCGGCCGCCGCCGCACCGCCCGTTGACCCGGCCTGCCGTCCGGCCAAACCCGAACTGGTCAGAAAGTCAATATGTTGCAAAGCCCTCTCCACATCGAAGGCTCGAGATCTTTCAAGCGAGGCAGCAGGAAAATGCCCCAGGGTAAAGGAATCTTTCCAGGCAGCGGCAAATTCAGATGTAGAAAGACGCGTGGCTGCTTTTAAGGCGGCTTCCAAATCCGACGCAGTGCGCTGAGACGAGAGCAGGGCCATCAGGTTGTCCTCCCCATACGTTTCAGCCAGATAGCGGACAGAATCCCAGGCCTGCGGCAGCGCCACTCGGTAGTCGTCCTGCGATAAACGATACAGAGGGGGGTAATTCGTCAGATCAAATTCGGTCTCGTTTTTGACCGCGCGCGCCAGGGATGCAAGGGAAGAGGCCGCATTTTTCTGCGAAACGCCGCCCGCCACATTACGCGAAAGATAACTGCCCGCGCCTGCCAACAGCCATCCATCGCGGACGCCTTTTTGCATCAATAGCTGACGGGAAAGATGCGCGACCAAAGCCGAATGATAGTCTTCGGCACTTTCGCTGTCGGTCAGCAAAAGCTTGATGGAATGCCCGGGCGCCGACCAGCCCGGCATCCATTCGGGAGCGGGGAACGAGAGCGAAACCGACGAGCGATACGTATTGCGATCATCGTAAAGAACGACCGTAAGTCGCGACGGGTTGGACACATCGACTTCATTGGCAAGTTGAGCATAGAAAATTTCAGCGTCTGCAAGCAATGCCTCTGCTAGCTCCTCCTGCCCGGCTGGATAGCGCACACGGATGCGATTCCCAATCACAGACTCCGTCAGCGGGCCTGCCCAAAAGTATTCACCGCTCCTGGATGTGAACAATATGGTCATCGGCAGGTCGCCCCTGCCCCACACGGCGGATACATCCTTCAATTCGTATTCCATCCTGACCGAGGCCAGAATGTCGCCGTTATCCAGAAGCACAAGCGGCCGGCCGGTAAGCAAAAAGGTGTCCGGCAGGAATTGCGACAGGTCGGCGAACCAATCTTTTTCTTCGGCAAGCAGATTGGCCACATTTCGGTCTGCTGTTTCGAGAAAGAGCGCTTCGTTTCCGCTGAGAACTGCTTCGGCCCGTTGGGCCAGGACGGCATTCAAGGCATCCTGCGCAGAATCGAGCCTTGTCCGCCAATGTACCTGCCAGGCCCTGTCAAAGGCGTCCTGATCCAAACGCAGGGCGGCGGAGAGCGCCTGATCGGCACCGGCTTCCGTCTTACAGTCAAACCGTTGACAGGCACGCCCAAGCGACGTAACGAAATTCCCCAACCCGGCCCAACCAACCCGCTGACGCAGATATTCGACCGCTGCCCATGAAGATTCAGGGGAGGAACCAAAATCACCACTTAATAACTTTGCCTGCAGACGAGACAATAGTCGGGTTTGCAGCGCGACCGGATCGTTATTCCCTTCGACGACCAGCGGCAGCCCCTCCCACAGCCACGCAAAACTCGTATCGGGAATGCCTGCATTGGCCAGCAGCAATTTCGTGAGCGATGATTGCAGGCGGGCTGCGTCGTCATCCAGGGGATCGAACGCCAGCTTCAGCACATCTGGCCCTGCCCACTCATCAGGCTGATCCGCTCGGGAGGGAGCGGTGGTGCTCCATAATTCGTCCCTGTCAGGATACATGTAAATATGCGCATCCGTATTAGAGGACAGTGAAAGAAGATCAGCAATTCTTGCATATTCTTCAACTGCCAGTTGGCCCAACTCGGCGATCTCTCCATCATCGCTATCAGGAGATTGGTGCACTGTGAAACTTGTCTGCTCTTCGGAAACAGTTTCCATTGTCACCAGATCAGAACCATCCCATTTCCAACCGTTCGAGCCGTGCTGAAACAGAATTTGCGTGTCGATGATTATCGTTTCGGTTTCGTCATCTGTTGGAACATCAAGCTGAACTTCAACAACCGAGTGCGCGGTGGTCCCTGCCACAGTTAAGTTCACCGGGGTCATCTCACAGCCCAGCGGCTTTAACTGCCCTACATCTGCGAACCAAACTTCATCGTTTTGCCTTTGGCCCAAAGTCGATGTATCCAGGAATGCATTCAAATCGCCATTGACGATCGCGCTGCATCGGCGGGCAAGCAGGTCATCGATGGTTGGACTGCCTTCGGATATACCTAGGATTACCAGGTCCGCAATTTGCCCAGCTCGTTCCAGACGCTCCAATTGGATGTTGTCGGCCGTGTCAGTCGGCAGGTGAGAAAAGTTTTCGGCACCGCTCCAGGTTAACGCATGAGCAGGAACCCCCGCTTCGGCAAACAACCGATGATCGCCTGTGAGTTCATCCGTTACACTGCTCTCCACGCCAAAGCTTTGAGCGGCGGCTTCGATCTTTTCAGCAAGCCCAAAGCCGTCGATGTGAAGGATTTCTCCGCCGGCCCCCAACCCGTCGAGTTGAATGACCGCAAGCGTTTTCTCAAGCGGGTAGTTTGGATTCTGGACGTAGTTTTCCGCCCCCAGGGACTCTTGCTCACCGGCATCCCAAGCTGCGAATAGAACGGTGGCACTCGGGACGTAGGCCTGCTCCTGCCAACTGCGGGCAATTTCCAGCAGGACAGCCACCCCGGAGGCATTGCCGTTCGCCCCCAACCAGGCGGTTCCCTGCGGGCTTTTGCCAGGGCCATCATAATTTGCGCTCACAATGATGACCTGATCGGCATACGCCGGGTCTTTGCCGCGCATCACGCCTAGCACGTTGCGTCCGAGACAAGTTTCACCCCCGCATTGAGGCACGGTCGAAACTTCCATAGCGACCTGCGACTTTAACTTCACAGGTTCAAATATGATCGAGAGGTCTGCAATCGAATAGTCGCTGCCAGCCAACAGATCGTTCGCGACTCGCGGGTAAACCTGAAAAACGGGTATCGGCTGCGGTATCCACGCTGGCAGAGGCACGTTTCGATAGCCAGGCACCTGTCGCTCTGGGTCTGTCAGCAAAAGCAGACCAGCTGCGCCGTTCTCCACAGCCAAACGCGCTGCCTGCTGTGTATTTTCGCTCCTGCAGAATACGATCTTTCCAACGACATTGAGTTCGTGGAAATCAAGCGGTTCACATCCAACCACCCAAACCACTTCGCCTGTACCGATACCAGCACCCGCGTAATTCCCAAGGACTGGCTTGAAGTCTACATAAGGCTTATAACTTCCTTGTATGGAACCATTCGCCCTGATGAGATCGAGGCTCAGCGTCTTTTCGATCTGCAAATCAGGCATCGCAAACGTCTGGAAGAATGTACCCTCGTCGCCGACCGGTTGCAGCCCAAAGCGGTCAAATTGTTCAGCAACATACTCCCCAGCGGTATGACCTTGAGGAGAGCCGGCCAGGCGCCCCTGAAAACGCTGTCCAGCCAGCACTTCAATATGCTCAATGGCCGACTCAGCGCTGAACGTCTCTGCCAAAGCCTGCAGGTCACCGGAAGCAGCGATGGGGCCGGGGGCAATGTTTACAGGTTTCACAACAGGCGTTTCAAAAGGAGTCGGTTCATCAGGCACCATCGCTTCGCCCGATTGCGATTTCCCGCCGCTGGCTATCTCAGTCGTTGCAGCCTCCGTGGCAACAGCTTGTTCATCAGGATCGATCAGCCCGTTCAGAAAGACGAACATCCCGCCGATAACTAGGAACGCGACGGCTGTTAACTGGAAATTTCTCTGGCGGCGGGCTTGTGGTGACAGATTCTTGAGCGAGTCATAACTCGACATAGTCGAGAAAGGCTGCTGGGCTGCGTAGGACAATGTCCGCCAGAGCCATTCAAGGGGGCCATATTGATAGTGTTCGAACCACCATTGGCTGATCCTGATCTGAGCGAGATAAATGCCGATGGTTAGAATCAGGCCGAAGGTCGGGTCTGTTTCGTTGTACAGTCCCAGACCGTAACCGTAAAATACGAAAGTCCCAATGACCGAATGGGCAATATAATTGCTGAGCGCCATGCGCCCCACATACGCCAAAGAAGCCAGACGCTGGCGCCCGCTCTCTTTTTGGAAGTACAGGAGGATGGCGGCAATGTAAAACAACGTCAGGGCAGGCGCGCCGAGCGTGCGTGCACCAACGCGGATAAGGGATGCATATTGTGTATCGAATGGATTCAAAGTGCTGTAAACAAACAAGGCGTTTAGAGGCAGGCCTACGATCAGCCCGATCCACAGGGTCTTTTTGATGAGAGGCAGGTGCTGCTCCACGTTTTCGATGATCTTTCGTTTGCCCACGTAAAAGCCCAGGAGCATCATCGCCAGGACGTTTCCGAAGTAACAAGGAACCCACCAGAAACCGCCCAGATAGCCCTGAAAACGGAGCTGGGTGACCTCGGCGTAGGTTCCGGTAATGTATAAAGACTGAGGCAGCGGATTATCGGGGCGCAGACATTCGACCGTACTGCGGCACCACACCCGCACCGCATTCATGGTTTCGCCGGGCAGGGTCATCACGATGGCGAAGATAAGCGATGTGCCAAAAGCGATCAACAATACCTTTTCAGAGCGCCTGCTGAAGACAAGCAGCAGCACCATGCCGAGCAGCGCATACATGGTCAGGATGTCGCCCGTCCACAGGAAGATCGCATGCAGCCCGCCGAATATGAACAGGATGAGTAAACGGCGCAAATACAGCGGAATGAACTTAACGTTTTTTGCATCTGCACGCGCCATTTGCATCGCCATGCCCCAGCCGAACAGGAACGAAAAGAGGGAGTAGAACTTGGCTTGTGCAAGGAAATCGATCAGGTTGAAGATCGCACGGTCGAGCGGCTCCACCAAATTTGAGCCGTCAAAGCCCTGCCCGCTGAAGCCCCTCATGTTCATAAGCAGTATGCCCAGAACTGCAAATCCGCGCAGGACGTCCACGACCTG
>DATHRQ010000357.1:0-1967 GCA_035465095.1 Anaerolineales bacterium
GCACAGGATCGGCGGCATTTTGTCCGCGAAGGGCTTGAGGCCCTCCAAAGCGGATCGCGTGTCGAAAGATTTCAGGGCAAACAGAGCCAGGTCGAACGGTCCGTAGCGAAGCGCATCCTCCAGCGAGGAGACGATGACGAAGGAGCGCGGGACGATGACCGAGACATCCTTCGTTTTCCGCCGCTTGTCTGCGGTTAAGTCCAGCTTCAGTCCCTTTTCCTTCAGTTCATCCACCACATTTTGCCGCTCGACAAAAACGACCTGGTGACCGGCCAGCGCGAGACTGCCGCCAAAATATGTGCCGATGGCGCCTGCGCCGAACACGAGCACTTTCAACTTCCCGTTTATGGGGCTGGTTGCATCAGATAAAGCCATGTTTCTCTCTTATTTCAGGGATTGCAAATGCGCGCGGTCATTGACCGCTTCGATGTTCCAGCGGTTCTGGTGCGGAAAATAGATCACACGCGCAAAGGCTGTGTTGCCGAAGCGAAATCGCGCGCCGGATGGGTCAGCATGAGGCGCGATACCGACGATGGCGCTCATTACCTGGTTGAGAAGCCCGCCATGCGAAACGATCAAGTACCTGCCGGCGGGTCTTTTCAACAGATCATGTAAGGCCTGTCCCGCTCGAAGATACAACGCCCAGTCGCCTTCGCCGTCACCGCCGATGGGATCATAGGGCGTGACATACGGCGGCCTGGGTTTCTGACGGACTTCCTCGGCAGTAAGCCCTTCCATTTCACCGATGGCGCGTTCCATCCAGATCTCGTCCGTTTCCAGTTCTACGTTCAAGTCAGAGGTGACGATCTCCGCCGTCTCTTTGGCACGCATCAACGTGCTGGTGATCGCGAGATCGAACCGTACGCCTTCCGCCTTCCAACGTTCACCCAGCGCCTTCGCCTGTGCGCGGCCTTTTTCGGTGAGCGGATAATCGGACTGTCCCTGCCATCGCGATTGGGCATTGCCGGTCGATTCACCGTGCCGCAGAAACACAAAATGATAAACAGTTTTGTCGTGCATATTATTTCCCCTTCTTCTTCAACAAATACAAGGGCCTTCGTTTTACTTCCTGAAAGATATAACCGACGTAGATCCCGATAAAACCCAGCAGGACCATCAACATGCCGCTGGCGATCAAAACGACGAACATCAATGAACTCCATCCCGGCGCAAGCGTGGACGTCTCTCCCCTGACCCAGAACGAAAGCACATACACCATCTCAAGCGCGGCCAGGCAAAAGAAAATGCCGCCAGCACTCAAGCCGATATACAAAGGCACAAGCGAAAATGAAAAGATCGCGTCCATTGCAAGACGGGACATTTTTTTAAGGGAATATTTTGACTGCCCGGCCACGCGGCTCGATTCGCGATAGGGCAGAATAACGCTCTTAAAGCCGATCCACGAGATCATGCCACGCAGAAAGCGATGATATTCGGGCATGGCTTTCAAAGCCTCCACCGCCGGACGACTTAAACCGCGGAAATCTGCCGCGCCAGGCTCGATGCGCGTGCCGCTGATGAGATTGATAAGTGAATAAAAGCCGGAGGAGGTAATCCGCTTGAAGGAGAACGACCCTGCCTCCTCGATGCGCTGCGCCTGGACGATATCATACCCCTGCTCAAACAATTCGATCATTTGCGGAATCATTTCATGCGGATGCTGTCCGTCGGCGTCCAACGAAATGACAAAGTCACCCTGCGAGGCATCCAGGCCGGCGGTCAGCGCGGCTTGATGACCAAAGTTGCGCGAGAGCTCCAACACGGCAATCCGTTTATCTGTTTTCGCCAGGGAGTGAAGCGTCTCGACCGTGTCGTCTGTCGAACCGTCGTCCACGTAATAGATCGTGAACGTCTGCGGCAACAGGTCGATCACTTCGCAAAGTTTTGCATGGGTCTGTTCGACAACCCCCGATTCATCCAGGACGGGGATGACCAAATCGACACTAAATTTGTGCTTTCTGGGAGAC
>DATHRQ010000358.1:0-7755 GCA_035465095.1 Anaerolineales bacterium
ACAGATGCGCAAAAAGACGATGCGGTCTATCGTCACCTGCACGGCGTAGTTCAACTCTCGCACGGTCAGGTCCGGGTTGCGCAGGGCGAAGTTCTTCGCAAGCAGTTCCCGCCAGCGTTCGATCTCCTCCAGAAAGGCGTCGTCCACTTCGGCTGTGCCCCTCTTCTTCTTGACGCCCTCCGCAAATTTATCGAATGAACCCTTGAGCACCGCCTCACGCGAAAAGATAGCCGCGATCTCGTCCCATTTTTCGATGTAGTCCGTATGTTTGTAATAAGCGATCCGCCCGGTGGAGGCTTTGTCCTTTTTGTCGGGCTTGCTGCGCGTCTCATAGACCGCGAACTCCTCGAAATCGGAAAGCAACCCGATCGGCAGTTTCGCGCTCCACGAATACCGCCGCAGTTGGTACGCCGGATAAATATCCGTCTCCACCCTGACCGATGGCTTTTTGGCTTCCAGGAAGAACTTACGTGTTCCCCCGATGCGAAAGGCATAGTCTGGCGCTTTCGTCGCCCCTTCCATTTTCAACGAATCTTCGTGAATGACGTCCTTGTACGCCTCTGCATATCCCGCCTTGTTGAACACATCCCAGCCCAGCGCCTCGAACAGCGGGTCCAGAAACTCGCGCCGCAACTGCGTCTCGTTGTACCTGCTCGAACGATACGAATCAAGGTTTTCTTCAAACCGCTTTACAAGTTGATGGACTACATCAGGTTCCGGCACGGAAACCCCTTTACATGGTTGGAATACCAAATTTTAGCACATCAACCCGCCCTAAACAGGGTGTTTTCGCGAGCAGGGGAAATCTTCTGCCTTGAAGTTCTTATTCTTCTACTGAGAGAATTAAATCCTCTGCCTTGAGCTTTGGGAGAAGCCCGAGACCCCTCTGCGGCTATGGTCTCCGCCGATCGTTGGTCCAATGGGTATCGAACACACATACAGGCGGGGAATCACAGTTGTATTTTGCCGCATGGGTCAGCCTATATTGCTTCCAAAGCAAAGGCTTATGGAACTGGACGCACATCCACGAGAGCTGCGCCTACTGCCACACGAAGAAGATAGGTACCCGTACCTTCATCATAGCTGTCACATGTGATCAGGGTCAGGAACGATTTCTCTTCATGTTTCATGACACTGACATCGTCAGGCTGGACAAGATCATTTGAGACAACTTTGTAAGTGTAGCGGTACCCTGAGCTGTACACAAAAACATACTCTCCAACGCCAAGAGCTTTCAGCCTGGAAAATACGCCGGGCTCTCCGTTCGCGCTGACGACATGGCCCGTAAGCAGGCTGTTGCCTTCCCAGGTGGGATAAGCGCTTCCATTCAACCATCCAACCTGCTCCTGCAGCCAGGAAATATCCCAGCCCCCCTGCGTGGATTCGACTCCCACAATGCTGGTCTTCACCTGGATGACTGGAATTTCCAGTGTCAGGCTTGTCGCCTGGTACGGGAGGCGGGGAGGCGCATCCAGCTTCGTCAGCATGCCGGGGGCGAAACCTGTCACCGGGATAATGAAACCGGTCGGGGCAATTGTTATATTACTGTTGACTGCGCCTGCGCCTCCATTCCCGCCGCCGCCCGGGTTATTCGGGTTATTCGCCCTGACTGCCAACGTATCAGAAGCAGAAAAGTGATTCGTCGCCCCCTGATCTGAAATGAGGGCTCCTGCCGGAATGGTGTTCCGGTAACTTCCAGGATCGCTGCCAGTCACACTGACCACAATCCTGCAGGAGGACCCGTCGGCCAGAGATCCATTCGTCAATTGAATGATCCTGGTGCCTGCCACGGCTGTCAATGTTCCGCCGCAGCCATTAATGGGCGCAGGAAGTTCGGCAACAAAAAGGCCCGAGCGAAGTACTCCTGGAAGCGTGTCACTCAACCCCATGCCGCTCAACGCAACATTTCCGGTGTTCTGGATATTAATTGTGAGCAACGCATGCGAGCCAGGAGCGATCGAATTTTGGGAAAATAACTTGTTAACACTGGCGCCCGGCAAATTGGTCAACGAGGCTTCTGCCGGATCGGGGTTACTGACCCCACTCGAAGTTGTCACTTCATTTGCAGGAATGATATTTGTAAGATTGCCGTTGACGGTCATTGTTGCGCTGAGCGTCAATGTACAACTTCCCAAAGCCGGAAGGCTGCCACCACTAAAAAAGAAGGAACCCGTTCCGGGAACTCCGCCAAGCACGCCTCCACAAGTCCCGACGTTAAAGTTTACAGGATCGGCAAGGATCATTCCGTCCGGCATGTTGTCGGTAAATGCGATGCCGGTCAGTGCGATGCTGCCAGAGTTGATCAATTGAATGCTCATCGTCGAGGCAGAACCGCCAAAAACAGTCAAGGGGTCAAAGCCCTTGACAAGCGCAATGGATGGCTCGCCGGCAGCGGCCACCCTCAAGGTTGATGTCAGGCTGCTCGTGGGCGCCAGGTCTTCGTTGTTCGTGATGTTTGAAGCGGGAATTGTATTTATATACAATCCGGGCGTGCTACTGGTTACATAAACATCAATTCTGCATCGCTGCCCGGCACGGATCAAGCCATTCGTCAGCGAAACAGAGGTCGCACCGCTTGGAGCGATCAAAACGAGTGGCGGGGTGGGGCCGCAGTCAGTGACAACGGGAGGGGTCGAATTGCTTACTGTGACCCCTGAAGGCAGGTTGTCGATCATGGCAAAATTTGTCAGGTCCGTGCCGCCGGGCGCGAAGATGTCGATCCTCATACGGGAGTTTCCACCAGCTGAAATGGAGGCGGGTGTAAATGATTTGATCCCGTTTACATCAGCGCCACTCACCCTCACATTGGCTGTTGCCCGGCGCAAATTACCAACCCCCTGATCGGTTGTCAGCGTGCCGGCAGGAATGGTATTTGTAAATGTCCCGGAGGAAGTACCAGCGGGAGCAGTGATCTGAACCGAGACCGTGCAGGTTCCCGGTGTAAGTATGCTCCCGGCCGGGATGATGCCGCCGGTCAAAATGATACTGTTCGCTGTCGAGGAAACTGTCCCATTGCAGGTGTTTCCCGTCACATTAACAACGGTCAAAGGGGCCGGTAGATTATCCGTAAAGCTGACCCCTGTATACGGAGAAGCTGTGGGGTTTTGCAGCGTGATGATCAGGGTTGTCATGCCTCCTGCTGAAAAAGCGGCTGGTGAAAACCGTTTTGTGACACCAATTTCCTGAACGTTTAACTGCGCAGCGGCCTGGGTTGAATTTGTAAGTCCCTGCTGCGTTTGAAGTGAATTGGCAGGGATCCTGTTGGTATAAGCTCCCTGTACATTTGAGGTGACATTGACCGTGATCGTGCAAACAGCATTGGGTGCAATTGTGCCGTTTTTCAAGGTCACCGACGTGCCGCCGCTGGCTGCGGTCAGCGTGGCAGAGTCTCCACACCCGGTCAATGTTGGAGACACAGGAAATGCGAGCACTACATTCACAGGCAGATCGTCGGTAATAGAGACCTGGGTCAGACTTATACCTGGTTCATTATTTCTGATTGAGATGGACAGTCGGCTGATTTGCCCGGCCCAGATCGTGCCTGGAGAGAAGTTCTTATTGACCGAAGGCAGTATAGTCCCGCTAACATTCAACGTCGCGCTGGCTGGACTGGTATTGGTGATCGTGACACCTGCTCCCATGGAAATTAACGCTCCAGCCGGAATAGTATTGATAAGATTCCCGCGGGTGGTTGAAGTGACATTGACTGAGACTGTACATGATCCGGGAGTGATCCCGGACTGGGCAGGTACAGTGCCTCCGCTCAGGGATAGGACCGTCGAACCAGCGGACGCGGTTATGGTGCCTCCACAGGTATTTGTTAGACCTACAGGGCTGGCAATCGTGAGCCCGGGTTGTACCCCGATCAAATTATCTGTCCATGAAGCATTGGTCAGCGGATATGCGTTTGGATTGAAAATGGTTACTCTCAGGCGTGATACCTGGCCGGCCGCAATTGAAATAGGCGAGAAACTCTTGTTAATCTCTGCAGGAAAGGATAAGACCTGAGCGGCTGCAGTTTCCCCCGGAATTAATAGGAGCGAAACAATCAGCGCTCCCACAAGAAAAGGTACGAATGATTTTTGCAATTTTATCCTTTGTATGCTAATGACTAAAGTTATATAAAGAAACCGCCGCAAACGGGAAAAACGAGCGGCTAGGTACAAGGATTTACGCAGCACACAATAAAGGCCGGAAATATCGTCATTGCAGGGTTTGGGTTATTAGACTTCTTATAAAAATCTATTATGTAACCTGCTCCCGGCGGCGAGGGCAGATTTTGGTACTTATGCAAGAGGTCTATAGACCTTTTTGGTGCCTGCGTTCTCTCCAAATCGCGTCTATCAGATCGTTGCCCGTTCAGCGTTGATGCGGCGTGGTTGTCGGAGTATATTACGATCTCCATGCTACTTTCAGGATACGTTAATTCTATAACAAATACTCCCCGGAGGCATCCATCGGCCGGGGAATTTTTGCCTCCGCCACTTGGGGGAGATGGAGAGCTTCACGGGTTTACTGCTTCCTGCAAAAAGACGATCAGGTTGCGTTCTCGCAGAACGAAGGGATGACACAAGTCAAATATGATTAACCCCAAATTTAATTTGGGACACCGCACTTGCGTTCGGTGTAAGTGTCAGAGTCCAGACAAAGGGTTTAATAATAAAAACACCCCGAAGATTAATTTCGGGGTGTGTCATGTTTGATCCTTGAAAACAGGCAGGCGCTTGTTAATAGTGAAGATCGTGTTTCTTTAGGATACGCAGATTGGGCGAAGGACTACTGGCTGCCTCAGACCTATCTGCAAGTTCCGGCGGTACCGTTGGCCGCTCAGCGGATAAGTACAGCAGGAGGGTTGGAGAAGGGTCGCGGGAAACTTGCCGTAATTTAGCCAGTCTCTTTTTGGCATGTGCGTTCGCGGGGTCGAGCTCCAATCCGCGCTGGAGGCATTTGATCGCTTCCGCGCGGGTTTTCATGGCATACGAAGCCAGCAGCCAGCCGTTGACATGCTCCGGCTCCTGATTAAGTAGTTGGGCCAGCAGCCTTCTGGCGAAGGCATACTCCCTGTTCTGCACAGCCGCATAGGCCTGCTCGTAGAGGGTTTGTTTAGGACTCATCGGTTCAGTTTCCTGAATTTTCCCTTTCGCGGATAACTTCTGCCACCGTTTCGCGCAGTTTGTTTACGTCAACGGGCTTGGTCAGGTAGGCTGTGGCGCCCGCATCCAACCCCGTGCGGATATCGGAAGACAGTGTCTTGGCCGAAACGATCACAACGGGAATCTGCTGCAGCTGCGGTTCACGGCGCATGAAGCGCAATACATCCAGCCCCGAAACATCGGGCATCATGATATCGAGCAGCACGACATCGGGATTTTCAGACTGAATCACAGACAGGGCGCCACCGCTGCTGTGAATTTTGATCACATGATACCCGTCGACGCTCAATATTTCCTCCAGCAGATCGGCCACGTCTGCTTGTTCTTCGACGATAATGATCTTCTTTGGGACGGATGTCATATAAATTCCTTTGCTGCAAGCCTGCCAGTTACGGCTTCGGCACGCAGGTTTATATTACCATGTACAGGACATAACCAACATTCGTGCAACGAGGGTGTAATCTTTTTTCATGTCACATTTCATGCAACAGGGGCATGTTATACTGTTCGGGTAGTTTATAAAGGATTACAGTCTATAAATGACTATAAATCATACCAAAGGAGATATTTATGGCAGGAAAATTCGTACTCAAGAAAACAAAAGCAGGCAACTTCGTGTTCAATCTGGTAGCCTCCAACGGGCAGACCATTCTGAGCAGTGAGTCTTACAAGAGCAAACGCGCGGCGGAGAACGGAATCGAATCGGTCCGCAAGAACGCTGGCAAAAAGTCCAACTACGAGGAGCGCGTTGGGAAGAACAAGAAACCCTACTTCGTCCTGATGGCTGCCAACAAGGAGATCATCGGTCAGAGCGAGATGTACGCCTCCACGACCAATATGAGGAACGGCATTGCCTCTGTCAAGAAAAATGCGCGTACCGCTGCTCTTGACGATATGACCGCTTAGAAATAACACGGAATTCAACTAGTAGTGACAAATTATGAAAAGCAGAGACTGCCTTGTGTAGGCAGTCTCTGCTTTTTTAGCACAAGCACATGCACGCCTAATCCGCTGCTTCTTTTGGAATCTTCAGAACCATGCCGGGCCTCAGATCATTATAGCCGCCCTCCATAACATCCTTGTTGGCCTCGTAGATCGGATACCATCTGGAGCGCGCCGCCGAGCCGTAATAGCGCAATGAGATGGCACTCAACATATCACCACGCCGGACGGTGTGATAAGCCAATATGGGTGGACCCGCCTGGGGCGGGATCTGCACCGTGGAACTCTCCAGGATCTCGAAAGTCCCATCGCCCAGTGAGCGCAGTTTAAAGACTTCGCCCTTCTCAGGCTTGTATTCCACCAGAATACGCGCCGCGAACTTCGGGATGCTTGCTTCCAGTTTCTCAGGTACCTGCACCTTGCTAAGATCTACATCAAAGGTGGTATCCACTTTGTTTGGACCATAGAATATTCCGTGAGGCTCATCATCCGTTCCATAAAACAGGTCAATGATCCGCTGGCTTAACTGCACGTGCATGGTTACCTTATTGTTAAAATCATGAGGAAAACGCCAAATCACCTCGCAGCGGGGGGTAAGGACCGTTTTTGCAAGGACCGGAGCCCGCCGAAACCGATTAACATTGGGATTTGCAGCAGAATCGTCCCATTCACCGTCCAGGTTTTCATCGTTGATCGGGTGCCCTTCCATGCTTGCCAGCTTGTATATGAATTCTGCTGTTACATCGTTCGACTTGTTGATCACGTCAAAATCCTGAAGGCTTATACTGGAAGTATAGGCGTTGTCATATCCTGCTGAAACATCAACGCCGGCACCCAGACTGAACGATTCCGTGATCCCCACCGAAAAGCCTGTGGAAACCGTCCAGCTTCCATCCTGGTTCTTATTCTTGGGATTCAATTCTTCGATTGACATGCCATCATAGGCCCAACTGGGACCAAACCTGACCATCATCAAGTCCTGGATGGAACGTCGCCCACTATCGGTATCATCTACCATGTCCCCGGCAGAAAAACCCGTGCCCAACAGTTGTACCCGCATATATTTATGAGGCGGATTGGTGGTGGCATAAAGATCATATTTCATATCCACCATGATCGAGAAAAGCTGGCTTTTACCAAGTGCGGTATAGTTCAAATTGTAGTCTCGTTTAGGCAGATCCACCTTGCCAATATAGTGCCAGGGCTTCGGTTCTTCATCAACATCAGCCGGGGGTGCATCCGCAGCATCAGAAGCAAGCAGAGCTTGCTCGATCCGATCTTCAACGCTGGTCTGCTGAACATTCACCGCCTCCACCTCCTCAGCCTGGGCTGCTTCCTCAGAACCGCCTCCTGTTGCCTTCAAACTCTTGGAGCGGGGCTGATCACCAGCTGCATCCCCCTGTTCAGCCATGACTGTAGACGACGAGTCCTCCAAAAGGGAAAGCGTGACCCTGTTTCCCTCAGGCTTCAAGACGACAACTTCATGATCCACGCCCGTGCCGGTCAATGCAGAAGTAATCTCCTTGTTGGAATTTTCCATCACGATAGGTATCTTCTGTTCAAGTGCGTTGGATAGAACTTCCTGTTCGTCGGGGTCATTCTGAAGAAGTTTTGCCCCATCCACGATCGCGAAGGTTGATACCTCTTTTTTCTCATCATC